>JAYVXV010000265.1:0-4029 GCA_043784905.1 Holophagaceae bacterium
TCCACTGCTGGTGGATCAGGATTGGAGCCTCATCCGTACCACCCTTTGGAACTACGCCGGCATCATCCGAAGCGCCGACCGTCTCGATCGCGGACGCGCTGATATGGGCTACCTCTACCACCGCATCGAGCGCTTCTATCGCGAAGCGCCGCTTTCCAGAAGTCTCCTGGAACTCCGCAGCGCCATCATCTGCGCCCGACTCATTCTGAAAGCCGCGCTACTCAACCGCATAAGCCGTGGGTGTCACTACCGAGTGGATTGAGCCGGATTGTGATCTGATTGGATAGACCAATTTAGGAGTCCTCGTGCCTTTGAGCCCGGTTCAAGAAAATGAGCTACAGCAAGCGCTGCGGGCTTCGCGCGTTATTGCGGGTGTCGTTTGTTATGGAACAACTTTGCTCTACGTCGCAGTGTTTGCCTTGAAGGTGTTGGGGGGAAATTGGAGACAATACCTGATTGGGTTTAGCCAAGTCCCATGGGGAAACGTATTCATGCTTTCGCTTTTGGCCGTGTCGATTCTTTCCCTTGGAGCCACGGTTCTCCTGCGAAATCGCCTTGGCAGTACCGGCAAATTCCAGACATCTCCCACCCTTATCCTGCTTCGGGTTCGTTCCATCTTGATTTGCGCGCTTCTTGAATCCATTGCGATTTACGGACTTGTCATGGGCATTGTGATCGGGCCTCATGTGGCCACGCTTGCTCTCTTTTTCTTTGCGGCTCCAATCCTCGGAGCGCCCTTCCTCCTTCCGGGAAAAGCTGAGTGGCGCAGGGAATTTGAAAGGTCCATTTCCAAAAACGAATCGTAACCCGTCCCACCAAGTAACAGGCTGGATCTACATCTGCGTAATCTGCGAAATCTGTGGTTCCTCTTTTTTCGCGGACGCTACCTCACCCTTGCGCTGGATTCGCCTTGAGCCAATCCAAATGCTGGGGTTCCAAGATGAAACCGTCTCCGGATGGATTCACCACGACGCCCACATAACCGTTGGCGGTATCCGCGAAGCCCCAGGCATCGCGGGCGGGTAGGGCGAGGGGCGTGACGGGCTGGTCGGTCCAGGCTTGGAGTTCTTCCAGGTCAGTAAAAAGCGGCAGCAACGTGCGGCCATCCTCGCCCCGGCAGATCATGACGTTGACTTCGGTTTCGGAGCCTTCGCTTAGATTTAAGTTTCCGGACGTCTCACTCGCATGAAGCGGCAGAAGGTAGAAGGCGCGGTTGAGTTCCATGACTACGGCGGTGAGCGTCGGCTCGCTGGGCGCGGCCAAGTGGGCGGTCAGGGCGGATTTGAGCCGCGGGTTCTCGATGGTTGCAGCAACATTCGTATCGGAAGTCGCAGAAGAGGCGGGCGGATTATTGTCAGGTGACGTGGACATGGAGATTCCTTCAAAAAGGCCTGTCTCTTAGTGTCCCATGGGCGCCGCATTCCAGCAGCACATGACGGCCAAAAGATTTGGAACCGCGAATGGACGCGAATAGACGCGAAAAAAGATTGCCGGTGGCAGCCCCTGTCGTGTGGGCCGTACCCATCCGTGAAATCCGTGACTTAGAGTTTTGATTGTGAAATCATCGAGTCGCGTGAAATGCCAATGGCTTTTAGTTTTCGCGTCTATTCGCGCCATTCGCGGTTCCAGGCTTTTCCTTCGTTTTCGCAGTTCCGGTTTTTTGGAAGTCTGCCATCGCAAGGTTCAAGTTATTTTTTCGCGACGGCCTACACTGGATTTATGGCCATCAGCGTATTCGACCTCTTTAAAATCGGCATCGGACCGAGTTCATCCCACACCGTCGGGCCCATGAAAGCCGCGCGGATGTTTGTGGTCGGGCTCAAAGAAGGCGGGCATTTGGCTCGCGTCCACACTTTGAAAGCGGAGCTATTCGGATCCTTGGGCGCCACGGGCAAGGGCCATGGCAGCGACAAGGCCGTGCTGTTGGGGCTCATGGGCGAGACGCCGGATGGCGTTCCCATCGAGGCCGTAGAGGGCCTGTTGGCGGGCATCCGCGAGGCTGGGCGATTAAATCTATTGGGGGAGCACGAGATCGCTTTCAAGGAATCCGAGCACCTTTCCATGCTTCGGCGCGCGCTACCCTTTCACCCGAACGGCATGAGATTTACGGCTTGGGACGCGGATGGCGTAGAACTGTTGAGTCGTGTTTATTACAGTGTCGGCGGGGGCTTTGTGGTGGATGAAAGTGCCGCCGCCGGGGCGGATCCGCTGGTGTCGGAATCCAGCCGATTGCCCTATCGGTTCGCCAATGCGGTGGAGCTGCTGCGCCACTGCTCCGAACAAAATCTACCCATCAGTCAGGTGATGCTTGAGAACGAAAAAATCTGGCGCACCGAAGCTGAAATCCGCGCAGGCCTCCTGAAAATATGGGACGTCATGCAGGCCTGCGTAAAGCGTGGATGCAGCGCTGAAGGCATTCTTCCCGGCGGGCTCAAGGTGAAGCGACGGGCGGCCAACATCTACCAGCAACTCGTGGATAAACCCGAGGCGGGCCTGAGCGATCCGCTCACGGCAATGGATTGGGTGGATCTTTACGCGCTTGCGGTTAATGAAGAAAACGCTGCTGGGGGCCGCGTGGTCACGGCGCCCACCAACGGCGCAGCGGGCATCATCCCTGCGGTGATGCTCTACTATCGCCGCTTTGTGCCCGGAGCGACGGATGATGGCATCGTGCGCTTCCTACTCACGGCGGGCGCCATTGGTGTGCTTTACAAAGAAAACGCCAGCATCAGCGGCGCTGAAGTGGGTTGCCAGGGCGAGGTCGGAAGCGCGTGCAGCATGGCTGCGGGCGCCCTGGCCGAAGTCATGGGTGGCAGTCCCGCTCAAGTAGAAAATGCCGCAGAAATAGGTATGGAACATAACCTCGGGCTGACCTGCGATCCCATCGGCGGGCTCGTTCAGGTGCCCTGCATCGAGCGCAACGCTATGGCCGCGATTAAGGCCATCAACGCCGCCCGCATGGCCCTGCGGGGCGACGGCACCCATTTCGTGAGCCTCGACAAAGTCATCCGCACCATGCGCGACACCGGCGCCGACATGAAGAGCAAATACAAGGAAACCGCGAGAGGCGGATTGGCCTTGAACGTCCTCGAAGTGCCCGGTGAGATCAGCGTGGGCTTGCCGGAATGCTGATCCATAAATTCACTGGATGAAGGGTGGTAGCGTTTTTTATTCGGCGAATTTGCGTTTTTAGATCGGCCACGCCCCTGCGCCTTCCCGCACCAGCAGCGGCTCTTCGCCGGTCAGATCAATGATGGTGCTGCCGATACCCAGGGGCAGGCCGCAGTCGATGACCATGTCGAGGGCGTGGCCTAGCTCCTCTTCGATTTCCCAGGCGGAGTTCAGGGTGGCCTGGCCTTGAAGGTTGCAGCTGGTGGTGATGATGGGTTCGCCCAGTAGTTTGGCGAGCTCGATGCAGAACGGGTGATCGGGGATTCGCAGACCCACGACGGGATGGGCTTTCCCTTTGGATTCCAAATAGCGAGGCACCTCGCGGTTGGCGGGCAGCAACGCCGTGTAGGGACCGGGAAACATTTGCTTGAGAATGCGGAAAGTCGGCGTGTCCAGATGGCGCGTGTAGCGACAAAGCATCTCGAAATCCGCGCAGAGGATGCTCATGGGTTTCTTGGGATCGCGACCTTTCAGCGACTTGATGCGGTCCACGGCTTTTTTGCGGGAGGCGAGACAGCCGAGACCAAAGAGCGTGTCGGTCGGGTAGGCGATGACGCCATCTTTCAGCAGCAGATCTGCGATGCGCTGAAGCTGTCGCGGTTGAGGGTTGTCGGAGTGGAGGGTGAGGATCATGAATCGGTTTCCTGAAGGCCGTGCCATCGCTTTCGCCCGGCGCTTGGGTGGTCCTGGGGTCGCTGGAAGAAACGTTCGGCTAGTTTGGTGTCCATGGGGTTTGAAACACCGCTGCGGCGGGCCTGGAGCGCCAGCAATGCGATGACCGTGAGGCTGTCGGTGATCTCGCCGCCCAGGGCACGCTGAATCACCTGGGCGAAAGGCTCGTGATGGATCAATAGCTCT
>JAYVXV010000266.1:0-4029 GCA_043784905.1 Holophagaceae bacterium
GAAATGGATCCAACCTGGCCCTCAATGCTGGTTCCATCTGAAGGGATTGCAAAATGGCCAACAAAAGGCCCAAGGAAAACCACCCGAATCCACCCGTCACTGCGGCGAGAGGAATGAGAAGCAATAGCACAGGCAACGCGCGGAGCGCCGAACGGGCGTCGCGGAACCGCTCTTCGTTGAGCGCCAATAACAACGCCAAAGCGAGGGAAACCATGGCCACGGCCGAAGCGAATCCCAAGCTGCGGGCGCCACAGTGCAAAAGACGCAACAGCCCATCGCGACCCAGGGAATCCGTTCCCAGAATTTGTCGCCATCCCGGTGGGAGATCTGCGCGAACAGGATCCAGTGGGAGCTCGGGAAGGAACAGTGCCAGAAGAAAAAAACTACGCCATTTCACGGCTTCTCCCAGGCCCGTGAAATGCGCCACAGCAGGGCAAAGGTCAGGATCCACGCGGCCAAGCCAAGGCGATCGCGGGTGGCGATGCGATTCATCCAGTCGTTGCCAAGGCCTTGCACTCCAAAAATGCGTTCCAGCACCAAGGCCGCCGTAAGCCACAAAGGTAAGCGAGCCGCTGTCCACTGCGGCAGCAGATGAACTACGGCGGACTTTCGCGCGGTTCGGATGGCGGCGATTCCGTAGGCTGCCGGAAACGGTGTCTCGACAGGCAACGCACCACACAACCATCGAACTTCGGTGGGAAGGGCGGCCGCCAGAAATGCCAGGCTCCAGGCGCTAAGCCCCGGCGGGCCCCAGGCTGCGGGCCAGATGCCCAGTACCAATCCACCCCACAAAAAATCCGGTGGTGCTTCCAACATGGCTAGCAGACCGCCGGTTGCGCCGGTTGGACCGAGTCGCCAAGCGAGGATCGGAGCGGCGAGGGTGAGTGAAATCATCAGGCAGGCCGCGGGAACCAGCGCATCCACCGGGAATCCAGGCATTGGCCCGCCATGCCAAACCTTGCCGGGCAGGGTGATGGCCACCAAGAGCGCCAACAACCACACGGCCCAGCCTTGTCGGTACCGAATGGAGGCTAATTTCATGGGGTCCAGGTCCACGCCGCTGGCCCTGGCGTTGTGAGGTAGAGACCTAGGGCACTAGGCTGAACTTTCAGGTGGCGATCCACCCACACCACCGAGGTAAAATCAAGAAGCGGAAGTGCGGTGGGGTGAGCTGCCCAAATCTGTTGGAGATCGCGCCATTCAGGGCTTTCGCGAGATTGCAGCTTGGGCCCTAGGGCCTCCGCTTTTGCATCCTTCCAGCCGCAAAAATTCAGGGGTCCTAGGGGTTCCAAGTATTCCAAAACCGACCATGGATGAGGATCAAAAAGGTTCAATGCGCAGGCCAGTTGGAAGTCACCTTTTTGCAGCCGCTCAAAGAGCAGTGCCGCTTCCACGGGCTTGGGTTCAAGGTCCACGCCATCCTTCTTGGCGCGTTCACGGAGAAGCAATAAGGCTTTTTGAACCAGCTCATCCCCACTGCTGTAGAGCAATTCCCAGTGCTGCCCCTTGGGGAGAGGTGGCGTGGGCGCTTGAATTTTCATCAATGGAAACCCGAGTGATTCCGGCCATAGTCCACGACTGGCCTTCGCTTTCGCGCCGAAAAAATCGCTCGGGATCGCTTCGCCTCGCCATTGCTCTAACCATTGGAGCGGCGCCAGTCCGCCCCGACTCCAGACGATGAGTTGGGCGTGGGTGGGCTGATGAACTTCCAGAAAATTGGCGGGTGGCCGAAGGCTCCTGCGAGGTGGCGGCACGCCGATGGTGAGCCAACCTTTTTGCATGTTTTGGAGCAGAGCTTGGTCGTCCGCCACGAGCCGAAAATGGAAGGTGGGGATTTTTGGATGAAGAAAATGGTTCCGCGCGGTGAACGTCCAGTCTGCCCCGTCACGCCTGAGTGCATAGGGCCCGCATCCCACCTCAGGGTGATGGGCCTGGGCGATGGGGATGCGGGACAATTCCATCAACAGCCGTATGGCGGGTTTCGATGATGAAATTTCAAGCCGAAGGCCTTTGGTAACGGCCTTGACGCCTTCGAGAATCCCGCGTTTGGTGGGGCTCGCGTCGGCATCGCGCTGAATTTCTTGTAGGGTCCAAACCGCGTCTTCTACGCGCACCTGGCTGCCGTTTTCAAACCGTGCATCGGCCCGAAGCCGAAACAAAAGCGTGTGTCCCTTGATCTCCCAGCTCTCGGCCAACCGAGGCACCACATGGTTTTGCGTATCCAGGCCCACCAGCGCGTCGCCTGTTAGGGCTTGAAGAATCGCCTGCTCGTGACCTTCGCCACGAATGAAGTCCAAGGGGCCTGGGTCCCTAGAAAATGATTCTTCGATGCGTTGAGAAAAGGCTGGAAGGGCCATAGCGAGCAAGAGGATGGCCAACCCCCGCCGCATGGCCAGCCAACGTCGCATGGGAACCTCTGAAATGGATGGCAATGGATGGCTGGCATGATGCGCTCGGGATTCTCGCTTGCCAAGTGCTAGGCTTACCAAGTGGAAATGAATACCCAAAACTCCTGGTTGTGGAAGCTCATTGAGGGGCATCGAAAACAGTTGTGGCGGGGCCTCGGCGCCACTTTGCTGTGCAGCCTCGCGGCGGCTTGGGTTCCCTACTGGCTGGGGCGCGCGGTCCATGCGTTGGAGATCAAGCGTTTTGGGGAATCAAGGACCGCGCTGTTGTGGATGCTGGGATTCACGACGGCGGCAGGTATTGGACGTTACCTCATGCGCAACACGCTCATCGGTCTCAGCCGCGGGATCGAAAAAGTGCAGCGTGAAGAAATATATGAGTTCCTGCTGACGCGATCTTTTGCTTTTTTCGAGCGGCAGCGCATTGGCGATCTCATGCAGCGTATTGGTGATGATGTGAGCACCGTGCGCATGGCCACGGGCCCAGGATTGATGAGCCTTTTACAGACCCTCAGCATTCTTCCCATGACCACAGCATTGATGCTCCACACCCACGTGAAGCTCACCCTGGCAGTGATGTTTCCGTTTTCATTCTTGGCCTTGGGTTTCTATTTTTTGAGCAAGAAGAGTCACGCGCTTCAACAAAAAATCCAGCAGGTTTCCAGCGATTTGAGTACCTTCAGCCACGAGACCATCAGCGGTGAAAAAGTAGTGCAGGCCTTCAGCTTGGAGCATCTGCGGGTGGGCCGATTCAGAGAATTGAGTGAGACCCAGGCTTGGTTGAATGTTCGGCAGGCCTCAATTTTCGGCTCCTACGGCCCCATGGCCGCTTTGATTGGGGGTTCCGCAGCCTTGGTGCTCGTGAGCTATGGCGGAACACTCATGACGCGCCATCAATTGAGTCTCGGCGACCTCACTGCCTTCACTGGTTACCTGGCCGCGATGGCGTGGCCCATGATGAGTTTGGGCTGGTCGGTGAATCTGTTTCAGCGCGCCCGCGCCGGGCAAGAGCGCATTGATCAGGTTCTGGCCGCGCCGGAGGCTCCGTTGCCCCAGGAAACGGAGCCCGTGCTGCCTTCGCTGCCCGCTGCCATCGCGGTAGACGAGGCTTCATTTCGTTTTGAATCCGGTCGAGGATTGGGGCCGCTTTCCTTTAGCGTTGCCTCGGGCGGAAGCCTCGCGATTGTCGGCGGCATCGGAAGTGGAAAGAGTATTTTGCTCCAAGCGCTCGCGGGCCTGCGCGAAGTGCAGCAGGGTAGCTACCGCGTGGATGGTGAGTCCCTCGGCGACGCGAATTTGCGTCGTCATTGGGCTGGGCTGGGCTGGGTGCCTCAGGAAGCCTTTCTCTTTTCCACCACCCTACGAGAAAATCTGACCCAGGGCCGCCCTGGTGCCAGCGAACAAGAAATCTGGGAAGTGGCTGAGGTGGTTTGCCTGGATGACCTCATTCGACGATTACCCGAGGGCCTCGATACGGTGGTGGGCGAGCGGGGTGTGGTACTCAGCGGTGGTGAACGACAACGCGCGGCCCTGGCCAGGGCATTGCTGAAGAAACCTCGCCTGTTGCTGATGGATGACGCGCTATCGGCGGTGGATTCTGAAACCGAATCCCGCATTCTCGAAA
>JAYVXV010000267.1:0-12734 GCA_043784905.1 Holophagaceae bacterium
CCGATCCACGCACTCGGTGCCCGTTCTCTGGTGACGATTTCCACCGCCGTCGTCAAGGCTTCAGCGCGAGCCTCCATAGAATTGATGAGGGGTGACGCGGATGCCAAAGCCAAAAGTTCGGCGCGGATGCGGACGCCCCGTGATTCAGCGTGGGAGCGGGTTTCCAACAGGAAAGCCTGGGCACCTTCACCGGGAAGGTATCCCGTGCCGAGGCCCGCCTTAGGATCGCCGTGTCGCGTAAGCCTCCCCGTGCGCCGCAACAACTCGATTTGCAGGGGGAAAAGGCCATCGGTGCCGATGACCAGCACCGCGTCCACCACGCCTCGGCGCAGCCAACGGCTGGCCTGGCTCAGTGCCGCAAACGTACCATTTTCTCTTTCAAGTTGAGTGGTACTGGGTCCCTTAATGCCGAAGGCCAGTGCCACATGACCCGCCGCAGCGTTGGCCACGCAGTTAGGAAACACCATGGGGGACGCGCCTTCAGGCCCTTTTTTGAAATAGGGCCGCATGAACATTTCGCTGGATTCGCTACCGCCGGTAAGCGTGCCCACGGCGATGGCCACGCGATCTCCCACGCTTTTAGGATCCATATTCGCATCTTGAAATGCCTGATGGGCCGCAGCCCAGGCGAAACGCGAGGTACGATCCAAGCGCCTGAGTTGCATCGGCGGTATGACGCCGACCGGGTTGAAATCGGAACAAGCGCCACCCCGGGACTCACCCAGATTTGGAGGCAGATCGCTAAAGCAGGGCACCCCGGAAAGCCAGGATTGGCGGGCGTTTTCGACGCCATCCCCACAGGGGAGAATAAGGCCCATGCCGGTGATGACGATGGATTCTGGGGACGCCGTGCTCATCGTCCCTCCCAGCGTCGCAAAGCCACACACACGTTGTTGCCCCCGAAGGCAAAAGCATTCACCAGCGCAGCGCGGATCTGTCGCGGCTTGGCTTGGAGGGGTGTGCAGTCGAGGTCGCAGGCTGGATCTTTGTCTTCGAGCCTCAGCGTAGGGCTCACCACGGAATCTCGCATGGCCATCACGGCTGCGAAGCTGCCCACCATCCCCGCAGTGCCCAGGGTGTGGCCAAATTGAGATTTGGTTGAAGTCACGGAAACCCGCGCTGCCGCTTCGCCCAGGACCTTTTTGATGGCCGTGATTTCCGCACCGTCGTTGGCGGGCGTCGCGGTGCCATGGGCGCTGACAAGATCCACATCTGAGGGATTCAGACCTCCGCAACTTAAGGCCATTCCCATCGCCCGCGCCGCGCCTTCACCTTCGGGATGCGGCGCCGTGGGGTGGTGGGCATCCAGGCTGGCGCCATAACCCATCACCTCGGCATAAATTTCGGCACCCCTTGCCATGGCTAGGTCCAGCGGCTCGATGAGGAATTGCACGGAACCTTCACCCAGATTCAGACCCGCACGATCCCGACTGAAGGGTCGGCAGGGTTTCGGGTCCATGGCCTTGAGACAGGAAAACCCCGCGTAGGTGGTGCGGCAAAGACTTTCGGCGCCGCCGACCACCGCAAGATCCAGGTCGCCATCCACCACGTGCTCCCAGGCCTGCCCCATGGCCAGCAACGATGAAGAGCACGCATTCATCACCGTACTACGAGGGCCTGTGGAACCCATGAATGAGGCCAGCGCGTCGGTGATGGTGGTGGGAGTTTGATAGATGGATTCAGCGGCACCGGGCCAGGTATCTGGCGATTCGAGGCGCGCTTTCAAATAGATCTCGGCCGCAGGCAGCCCCGAGGTGCCTGCGCCCTGGAATACCCCGATGCGGCGCGGATCAAGCCCATCAATTCCCGAACCTCCAAGGAGCGCTTCCCGCAGGGCCATAAGCGCCAAGCGTTCACAAAATGTCATCCGATGGCCTGGCTCAAATTCATCCGGCAGGTGGACCTGTGCGGCGATTTGCGCGGGCTCCAGGGGCAAATCCAATTTACTGAGGGGGCCCATTCCGCAGCGGCCCGCCAGCATGGCCGCCCAGGTTTTAGGGCCGTCCAAAGCAAGGCTTGAGACGAAGCCCATTCCAGTGATAACCACGCGGCGCTTCACGCCTGATTCTTTAGCAATAGTTTGGCCGTGCAAAGGATTCGGCCTTCACAACTCACGGTTCCAGCGATGCGAAGGAGGCTACCAAAACCCGCATCCGGCCTCACTTCCAGACGCAGCTTATCGCCGGGGAAAGCGGGTCCCTTGAATCGCGCATCCAAAACTTGGACGAGAAAAATCGCCCGTCCATGCAGAGGATCTGCCTCCAAAAAACCCCCGGCCTGCGCCAGCATTTCAAGCATCAGAACGCCGGGCAACATTGGCGCTCCGGCGAAATGCCCCTGAAAATAAGGCTCGCCAATGGTCAGAAGTTTCTCGGCCACCACGCGAAGCCCCGGCTCACGCTCCACCACCCGATCCACCAACAGGAAAGGGTAGCGATGCGGAAGCTGATCCTTGATGGTGTCGGGCATGGCGTCAGTTGATGCCGATTCCGAAACGGTTCATGCCGCTTTGTGTTCTTTGATGAAAGCCGTGAGTGAATCCACGTTCTTGAAGGCCTTCAGGCCTGCGGCTTCGTCCTCAATCTTCACGCCGAAGGACTGCTCGATGCCGAGAACGAGTTCCAACGCATCAATGGAATCAAGGCCCAGCCCCTCGCCAAAAAGAGGCGCCGTGTCATCAATCTGGTCGGGCGTCATGCCTTCCAGTTTCAGTCGCTCGATAATCATTTCTTTGACTCGGTTCTTGAGCTCGTTCATGCAGGCCTCGTATGCGCCATTCTAACTTGAAATGCCCCCTACGAGGCAGGCCATGAGACCCACGACACGAAAGGCCCCATGTGGGGCCTTTCGTGTCAAACACCTAATTGGAGGGTTAGCGGCTCAGGGTCAGTGTATAGGGCGTCACGCTGCTATAGCTGTTGTAGCGGTTGACGCGAATGGTGAGGGTCTTGGAGGCGCTCGTGTTGGTGTTCGCGTAACTCACATGTTCCGTGGTGCTGGATCCGGTAGAGGAGGTGAGTTGGGTGCCGGTGCTGCTGAGCAAGTAAAGATCGTAGTCCTGGCCGGAGGCCGTGGGCCCAACCATATCCACGGTGAGCGTGTGGCCCGCGAGCAGCACCACGTTGAAGTAGTCGTCGTTGTCCGAGGTGGATTTGAAATAGCCCACGATCTTGGTGACGGTGCTGCCCGCGGCGTTGGCCGTGGCTTGAGTGTCGTTGGGCTCCACTTCGTTGTAGGTGGTCGCCACAGGATTGTTGATGGTGAAGCTCACAGCAGTGCTGGTGCCGACATTGTTGGCGGCGTCGTAGGCCTTGGCGGTCAGGCTGTGGCTGGCATTGGTCAACGTCGTCGAATCCAGCGTCATGGTGAAAGGTGTCGCGGTGTCCGTGCCTTTCAGCACGCCATCCACGTAGAACTCAACCCTAGTCACGCCCACGTTGTCGGTGGCCGTCGCGTTCAACGTGATGGTTCCACTGGTCCCACTCTCAGTCACGCTAACGGTGGGCGGCGTGGGATCGCCGATGGGATTGTTGATGGTGAAGCTCACGGCGCTGCTGGTGCCGATGTTGTTGGCGGCGTCATAAGCCTTGGCGGTTAGGCTGTGGCTCGCATTGGTCAGTGTCGTGGAATCCAGCGTCATGGTGTAGGGAGACGCGGTGCTGGTCCCTTTCAGACCACCATCCACGTAGAACTCCACCTTGGTGACGCCCACATTGTCCGACGCCGTCGCATTGAGGGTGATGGTGCCGGAGGTGCCTGATTCGGAAGCCGTGGCAGTTGGTGGTGTCGTATCGGGAACGGGGGTGACGGTGACCTGGCGGGTGGCCGAACCAGTGGCACCCGCGTTGTCTGTGGCCGTGAAGGAGACGGTATAGGTGACGTTAGAGGCACCGCTGTTGGTGAAGGTGTGGGAGGCGGAGGCACCAGAGGCAGAGCCGCCGTCACCAAAGGCCCAGGCGTAGGTCAAGGTTGCGCTGGTGCTGCTGTCCGTGGCGGAGCCCGTAAATGAGACACTCGTTCCACTGACCACGGTCTGGTTGGCACTGGGCGTTGTGATGCTGGCCGTCACGGTGTTGGAAGAGGACCGCCAGATATCGGTGATGGGAACCGCCGAGGCCGAACTCCCCACGTAGGGCAGGTGGTAGAGGTCTTCCAGCGTGCGCAGCACCGCGTAGTGGTCAATATGCTCGGGGTAGCTTCCCGTTTTCACCATGGGACCACTGAAGATCGTAGCGACCTGGTTTGCGCTGGAACTATCATCCTCATCCCAAGTCACGATGAGCAGGCTGTTATTCGAAGCCGCCCACTTCACATAGGGATCGAGGTTGGTCTTGAGCCAGGTATCCCCCTGCGTGATAGTCCCGTCATGCATGTCATTGGCCAAGTTCGGAACAACGATCGAGAGGGTGGGGAGTTGGGTGAAATCCGTGGGAAAGGCGCTGAAGGGCTGGTTAATGGTTGAGGAGAGGGCGGGGAAATTCACCCAAGGGGCATGCTTTCGCGCATAGCCACTGGTGCCCGAGGTGCATCCCGTATAGCCCACCGAGGGGAGGCTTTCCGAATAGCCCGTAAAGGTACGGCTCGCGTTGAGGAGCTGCTGGCCTAGGTTGTCTCCGGTGAAGGTCACGGGGCAGGCGTCTGTAGTAAGGCCTTGGGTGGATCCAGAGAATAAGGCCATGTAATTGGGCTCGCTCGGGTGGGCGACCGCGAAGGAATTACTCATGTAGGCGCCCCCGGTGGCCAGGCTATTGATATAAGGGGCGGCGGTGGAACCGATGACCTGGCTCGCGGCTTTGTTCTCCATGATGACCAGCACCACATGGCTGGGCGGGACTGCTGGGAGTCCGCCCCCAGAGGGATTGGAGGTGGTGAAAGAGACCGCAATGGAGCTTCCGACGTTCCCGGCGGCGTCATAGGCCTTGGCAGTGAGCGAGTGCGCCACATTGGTCAATGTCGTCGAATCAAAAGCGAGGCTGTAGGGCGCGGCTGCGACCGTGCCCTTCAGCACGCCGTCCACATAGAACTCCACCTTGGTGACGCCCACGTTGTCCGTGGCGGTGGCGTTGAAGGTGATGCTACCGGCAGTACCTGTCTCCGAGGCACTCACCACGGGAGCCTGGGTGTCACCCCCACCTGTGCCTTGGGTCACCCACACTGGCGCGGACCACATCAAATCCCCGTTGTCCTGAGTGATCTTTGCGTAATAAAAATGAGCGCCCGTGGCGGGTGTGATGGTGGTGACGGCGGTGCTTGAGGTCTGGCTTACAGTGGCGCCGCTGCCGGGAACGCCTTCAAAAACCTGCACCTGCGAAGCCGTATGGCCATTGGCACTGGCGTAATTCACGGTGAGGGTCAGGGCACCACTGTTATTGAAGCGTTCTCCCATCACGTGGCCATTGGCGGTAAGGATGATTTGAGCGCTCTTGTCCATGGTCGCGTAGACCCGTCGCGCCTTCACCGCGTCCAAGAAACTCTGCATGGTGAGCGCCGTGCCCGTGGGGATGAGTACAGCCGTGCGGTTGGTGTAGCTGGCGCCCCAGTTGGCGCAGTGGTTGTCCTGATCCGAACTGGGTGCCAAGTGGTAGCCATAACCCAAGAGCGCATTCCAGGTTTGTTCCCAAGTGCTATGGGCTGTTTCGGTTTCCGTGGTGTTACTGGAGAAGGCCGAGGTGTTCAGGACTTCGCAGAGAACCATGGCTTCATCGCCGTCGGCCGTGTACGCCAGCGCCGTGCCACCCACCACGAATTGCCCCGACAACGCGGGGTGGTTGAATTGGCCCACCCAGCCCTTGGATTTCATCAGCGTGTAGATGCCCGCATAGTCACCCTTGGGGGTGTTGTAGTCACCGAGGAGCTGGCCCGAGGCATTGGTCTCCCATTCGCAAAGGCCATCGGCATTGAAGATATTCATGTGGCCACCACCGCTGATGACTCCCCACTCCATCCCGTAGAGGCCCAGGAATCCCGGATGCGCGGCATTAAAGGTGGAGGCCGCAGAAAGCCCCGACTGATAGAGATTGTGAACGGTCGTGGGGTCCGCCGCCGTGTTGGTGCCCGTAGAACCATCAAACAGGTGGTTGTGCTCGGAGCACATCAACAGGTCCAGACCTTCGGTCAATGCGAACTGATAGGCCTGGGCAGGGCCATAGGCACCGGATTGAGGGGCTTGGGCACCGGAGCAAGTGCTCACATTGCCGCCACCATCGCTGTGGTTGGTCTGGCTGTGAAGGTTGCCAAAATACACGGTGTAGGCCAGTCCCCCTGTGGCCGGACGGGACGCTTCCAAATGGTCGCCCAGCTTGGTTGAAGGGGGCTGAGCCGATTCTCCAGCCGCGCCCACCGCCAGCGCTTTGAATGCAGGCAGGGCCGGTTTTGCGGGGTGGCCCACCTCGATCTCAAACGTCTGGTCCTCCACGTTCTCCACTGAGTTGGCCAAATGGTGTTCCACCCGAGTCGCCTGATCGCCCTGGGGGGCCCTTCGGAATTCAGATTGAGTCATGGAGCCCGCCATCAGGCGCACCCGATAGTGACCCGCAGGAAGGGCGCGCCCGCGTCGGTCCAGACCATCCCACGCCACGCGCACGGTGGCCTTGGTGTCGGCCATCGGGGCTTCGCCCCGCCACGTGCGCAGGATGATGCCCCGGCTATCCGTCAACTCCACGCGCCAGGCGGCCACGGCGAGATCTTCGGCATCCAGGAAACTGAAGTGCAGCGAGAAGACCCTGGCATCGCCGTGATCGCCTTGGAACGGCGCGGTCAGCGCCGCTTCAAATTCGCTGTGGTCGGGGTGAGGCGTGTGTTGGCTCAGGGCCTGGGCGGATAGCGGCAATAGGCCTGCTGCCAGCATCATTGCCACTGCGGATAGGCCTCGGTGATGCAATCGCATGGGAACCTCGTTAGAGAATCGTCTACAGATTCAATGAATTCGGTGCGTTCCAGATGTGAAGTTTTGTTAATTATTCAGGAGCGTCATGACGGATCGAGCGATCTCGAATCCGCCCTGCCATAGGCGGGGAGCCCTTGCCCGGTTAGGATGAGGGGTTCTGGAAACCCCTATGCAAAACCCCCTGACACCCTTTCTCGGCATCCTGATCCTCCTGTTGGTGGCGATCGTCGTCGCGGCCATTGTGCTGGTGCTATCGGGCGTGGTCCTACCGCTCATCAAGCCCAATAACCCTCAAGCGAACAAGCTCTCGCCTTTTGAATGCGGCGTCGAGCCCGTGCAAACAGGGGCGCGCCATCGCTATTCGGTGAAGTTCTACCTGACGGCCATGCTCTTCATTCTCTTCGATGTAGAAGCGGTCTTTCTGCTGCCTTGGGCCGTGCAATTCAAGACCCATCTCAACACCTTCATCCCCATGCTGAGTTTTTTCGCCACGCTGCTGGTGGGCTTCATCTACGCCTGGGGCAAGGGCGCCTTCGAGTGGGAGCGCTGATGTCGGAGATGAACATCAACGATGCGGTGATGACCACGCGGCTCGATGCGGTGGTGAACTGGGGCCGCAAGAACAGCCTGTGGCCCATGCCCTTCGGCACGGCCTGCTGCGCCATCGAATTCATGAGTGTCATGGCCAGCAAGTACGACCTTTCCCGCTTCGGCGCCGAAGCCATGCGCTTCAGTCCTCGCCAAAGCGACATGATGCTGGTGCTGGGCACCGTCACCAACAAAATGGCGCCCGTGCTGCGCACCATCTACGCGCAAATGGCCGAACCGAAATGGGTCATCAGCGTGGGCGTGTGTGCCTCCAGCGGCGGCATGTACCGCACCTACGCGACGTTGCAAGGCATTGACCGCGTGGTACCTGTGGATGTCTATGTGCCCGGCTGCCCACCCCGGCCCGAGAGCATGATATATGGCGTGATGAAATTGCAGGAGAAGATTGAGAAAGAATCACTCTCCATGCGCAAAGACCACATCGCACGGTTTTACGAAAGTCTGGATCGCCAGAAAGAATTAGAAGCGACTCGCGGCCTCACCGGCCAGCAGGCCATCCGCGAGATGGTGATAGACGCGGGTGATCGCGGCTTAGCGACGATTTTTTAGAGAAGAAGCCGCAGATTTCGCAGATGAACAATCAATGAATTTCAGAGGCATTTCGTGGTCATCGAACACATCGAAGCACAGCTCCCCGGCGCCATCACGGATCGCCATGATTTTCGTGGCGACGCGACCATCGTGGTTTCAAAGGAAAATTTTCTTGCCGTGGTGGATCTGATTTTTGCCGAGGGCTTTCAGTTGCTCGTAGACCTCACGGCTGTGGATTGGCCGGAGCGGGAAGTGAATGGTCGCGTGACGCGCTTTGATGTCGTCTATCACTGGCTGAACCTCGCCAGCCAAGAGCGTCTGCGCATCAAGGTGCCCGTAGCCGAGGGAGAGACGGTCCCGAGCCTGGTGGATCCCAAGCAACCCCCACACTTCAAGACCGCCGACTGGTTTGAGCGCGAGGTCTTCGATCTCTTCGGCATTTCCTTTGAAGGCCACCCCAACATGGTGCGTCTCCTCACCTGGCCCGACTTTCCCGGCCACGCGCTACGCAAGGATTTCCCTTTGGATGGCGGCGATCCTTTTTGCATGGCGGACAGCACCGCGCCCTATACGGGGCAAAGCCATATTGTGAGCGAATGACATGGATTCCATCGCCCTCTCCACCCAACAGCTCGACGGCGACAAAATGATCGTCAACATGGGGCCGACCCATCCGGTCACCCATGGCACCCTGCGCATTGTTTTGGAACTTGAAGGCGAGATCATCACCCGCGCCACGCCGGAAATCGGCTACCTGCATCGTGGTGTAGAAAAGCTGGGTGAGCACCTGAGCTACAACCAGTTCGTCACGCTGACGGATCGCCTGAATTATTGCTCTTCCATCATGAACAACGTGGGCTATGCCCATGCGGTGGAGAAGCTCCTGGACATTGAAATTCCTGAGCGGGCCAAGGTCATCCGCGTGCTGGTTTCAGAATTGGCGAGAGTAGCGGACCACGTGGTCTGTCTCGGCATCAACGCCGTGGACATCGGCGCGTTCACCGCCTTTCTCTACCTCTTCAAGCAGCGGGAGACGGTCTACGACCTCTTCGAGCTGGCCGCGGGCCAGCGTATGCACACCAGCTTTACGCGCGTCGGTGGGTTGTTCAGGGATCTGCCGGACGACTTCTTCCCATTGGCGGAACGCTTTCTTGAAGAATGCCCCGCGGCCATTGATGAGCTGGAAAAACTGCTGACTCGCAATCCCATATGGCATGATCGCACCAAGGGCGTGGGCGCCCTGTCACCGGAAGATGCAATCTCGTGGGGCTACACCGGCCCCTGTCTGCGGGCCTGCGGCGTGCCCCAGGACTTGCGAACATCCCAGCCCTACCTGGGCTACGACCAATACGATTTCGATATTCCCGTGGGCACCACCGGCGACGTGTTCGACCGCTACCTGGTGCGTGTGGAGGAAATGCGCCAGAGCCTGCGCATCGTGCGCCAGGCCCTCGACAAGCTCAAAGCCATCGGCCCTGGCCCCGTGATCGTGGACAACTACAAAGTCGCGCTGCCGCCCAAGGAAAAGGTCTACACGCGAATGGAAAGCCTCATCCACCATTTCAAGCTCATCATGCACGGCATCGAAATGCCCGTAGGTGAGATCTACAGTGCCACCGAAGCCGCCAACGGCGAGTTGGGCTTCTACATCGTCAGCGATGGCGGAAAAAACCCCTATCGCATCCGCGTGCGCCCACCTTGCCTGCCCATCTTCAGCAGTTTCGACCAGAAAGTCCGTGGGCGCCTGATCGCTGATGCCGTGGCTGAACTCGGAGCGATGAATGTGATTGCCGGAGAATTGGACCGTTGAACGAAACGCAAAATCCAACCATTGAATCAACGCTGAACCGGGCGAAAACCCTTCATGCACACGGGCAGATCGCCGAGGCGGAGCAGGCCTATCTCGAGGTGTTGAAACTTCAGCCCCGAAACTTAGATGCGCTGTTCAATCTCGGTAACCTCTTCGCGATGGTGAATCATTTTGAAGGCGCCACCGCCTGGTTCGACAAAGTCCTTTTTCTGAATCCCCACCACCTTGGCGCGCTCAGCGCCCAGGCCATGATGCAGGATGCTCAAGGGCGACCACGTGAGGCGGAGCAACTCTTTCGTCGAGCCGTCCAAATTACACCTCAAGATCCATCCCTGCTCAACCATTTGGGCCTCAGCCTCTTTCACCAATATCGCTTGGACGAAGGCTTGGCTGAAATGAGCAAGGCGCTTGTTCTTGACCCAAATCACCGGGATGCCCTTCTGAATTCCGCAGTCATCCTGACCTCCCTTGGTCGATTTGATGAAGCTGGGACCCTGATAAAAAATGCGCTCGAAGCCCATCCCGACGACCCTTATGCGCAGTGGACCCAAGGGTGCGACCGCCTGCGACATGGCGATTTCAAACAGGGCTGGGAAGGCCTCGAAGCTCGCCTAAGAGCCGAATTGCCGCCTCATCTCTTGGTGCCAGAAAAAGTTTTTCGATGGGATGGAGCGGTACGTCCTGGACTCAAACTCCTGGTGCGGATTGAACAGAGCTTTGGTGACACGCTCCAATTCATCCGTTGCGTGAAAAACCTTCGGCAGCAAGGCGTGGACATGGTGTTGGAAGTGACCCGGTCCCAGGTTCCGCTGGTATCGCTGCTTCAGGCTCAAGCCTGGATCCCGCCCATGGTCGGGAATGCGGACGATGTCCGAGATCGCACGGCCGCGGTCAATTTAATGAGCCTGCCCCTGGCCATGGGTTGGACCCAGGAACAAACCATTCAACAGAAATCCCGGGAGCCCTACCTGGCTCCTGATCCCGACGTGGCCAAAGCTTGGGGCGCACGTCTTAGTGATCTTCCAGGGAAAAAAATCGGCCTCATCTGGAGCGGGGCTCCCTTGCATCCCCTGGACGCCGAACGAAATCTTCCGGTTCATGTACTTCGACCGCTCTGGGATCTACCCGGCGTGATGTGGACTTCTCTTCAGAAAGACCTTAAACATCAGCCAAGCCATTCGGAGTTACCGGTGGGGCATTGGGTGGACTTCACGACGGGCCTGGACGACCTTCACCATGTGGCCGGGCTCATCGCCAATCTCGATGCCGTAGTTACCGTTGATACCGAGCTGGCGCACATGGCGGGCGCCATGGGCATACCGGTTTTCCTGATGCTGCCCCGTGGCCCTGAGTGGCGATGGATGCTGGATCGCAACGACACTCCCTGGTATCCAAAACACCGGATTTTCCGCCAGCCTGAGCCCGGAGATTGGGCCTCCGTTGTACAGGATGTGAAGGCCGCCCTGACCGAATTTCTGGCCAAGTAGGCGAAGGTTCCTACAAAGAAATTGAACCACCCATGACGCGAAACGGTCTGTCAGGACTAATTAAAATCGGGTGTTTTCTTGGTGGTTCAATTTTCTATCCTTTCAAACGCGACACGCTCTCAGGCAAAGGCCTGCACCCGCTGCCAAGCGAGTCGCTGCCTGCGAGCCATTTCCGGGTCCATCTGAGGCTCGAAGATCCGCTCCACCAGTAAGGTTTCCGCCAGTTCCTTGAGATCGCTCCACCAGCCGATACCCAGACCCGCCAGCATCCCCGCGCCCAGGGCGGTGGCTTCCAGCATCGCGGGTCGTCGCAGGGTCCGGCCCGAGAGATCCGCCTGCATCTGCATCAGCAGGTTGTTGGCGGAGGCCCCGCCATCCACGCGCAGTTCCTTCAACGCGGTTCCCAACTCCGAGGCCATGGCTTCCAAGATGTCGCACTGACTTTGGGCGATGCCTTCCAGGGCCGCCCGGGCGATGTGGGCTTTCGTGGTGCCGCGGGTCAGGCCCGCGATAAGGCCACGGGCTTCCGGCCGCCAATGGGGGGCTCCCAGGCCCGCCAAGGCGGGGATCACGGTGACGCCTCCGCAGTCGGGCACGCTCGCCGCAAGGGCTTCTACCTCCGCCGATGTGGCGATGATGCCCAGGCCGTCCCGCAGCCATTGCACCAGGGCCCCCGCCACGAAGCTGCCACCCTCCAGCGCAAAGACAGGCCCCTGGCCGAGATCCCAGGCGATGGTGGAGATGAGTCCCTGCAGGCTGGTCACAGCTCTGGAGCCGCAATTCACCAGCACGAAGCTGCCGGTGCCGTAGGTGACCTTGGCTTGGCCCGGCTCGAAACAACCCTGGCCGAACAGGGCCGCCTGCTGGTCACCCGCGATACCCGCGATAGGGATGCCATCGGGCAGAACCGCGAGGCCCCTAGTGTGGGCGCAGACGCCTGCGCTGGGCACCACGCGGGGGAGTTGGATATCCCCCACGCCGAAGAGCTCAATGAGTTCATCACTCCACTCGCCCCGATGGATGTCGAAAAGCATTGTCCGGCTGGCGTTGCTGGGATCCGTCAGATGCTCTCCGCTCAGTTGATGGATCACGAAACTATCCGAAGTCCCGAAGGCGAGCTTACGATCCGGCCATTTGGCTTTCATCCAGGCCAACTTGGTGGCGGAGAAATAGGGATCCAGCGGCAGGCCCGTAAGGCTGCGGATGCGGTCTTGGTGGCTCTTTAGCGCGATGCAGGCATCGGCGGTGCGGCGGTCCTGCCACACGATGGCGCGGTCCAAACTTTCTCCAGTCTTCGCATCCCAGACAAAGGTCGACTCCCGCTGATTCGTGATGCCGATGCCCGCGATGCGAGCGGGATCGAGATCGCCCAGCGCGGTGGTGATGACTCGAAGCATCGAATCCCAAATCT
>JAYVXV010000268.1:0-4010 GCA_043784905.1 Holophagaceae bacterium
CCCGGATTTTGCGTTTGTGCTCATGGTCAGAAGGCATCAGGCCTCTGGCTTCAGGCTTCGTTGTTGATTTTGGATGGGCGATCTTGCACATATGTATGCGAAGCGACTCACAACAACGAGGTCTGATGCCCGAGGCCTGAAGGGGCCTGGAACAATGACAACTGCAAAATCCGGGCTCATACCAAGTCGCGATCAAAGGATTAGAACCACAAAGCCACGAAGGGCACGAGATTTCCTTTTGTCTTGCGTATCGCCTTGGGCGATACCAAGAAGACACCCGTCATGCGCGAAGCGATTTCGGGCGGAAGCCGTCCATATTCCATCTGTGTGAATCTGTGTTCATCTGTGGTTCATTTTGTTTTTTTGAACGCGGTTTCTTGTTTTTCAAACGCCCATCCAAATCAGGGCTCGTGCAGCAGCGCTTCCACTGCTTCCATCAAATGCCTTGCTTCTGCTTCGACACTGAGCACGGGATGCGCTCCCGGTACCGCGTCGCCGATGCCGAGAAAGGGTACTCCGGCGTCGCGAGCCGCCTCGCGATCATGGGGGCGATCACCTACGTAGAGATGGGGGCCGGGGCGGGATTCCAGGGCTTTCCGAATCAGGTCCGCTCGGTTGTGGTGGGGCAGGCTTCCCAGGCGATGAATGCGCGAATCAATCTCCAAGGTAGCGGCTTTGAAATCCAGGACCATCGGGGTGTTGCCTGAAACCAGCCAAACCTCGTGGCCATTTTCCGCCAAGCGATGGAGGCCCTCAATGATGCCCTCAAAGGCCACGGGAAGTTTTCCTTCGGGATGAAAGACCGCACTAAAACGGGCGAGGCATTCGGTTTCAAATTGTTCATAGGCTTCGTTACTAAGGTCTTGCCCAAAGCGTAAGCGATGCAACTCGTCCACGATTTCCCAATCCGTAGAGCCACGGCAGGCGCGGAGTTCTTCTACCTGCGGCGTCTCGCCCCATAGCTTGCCCAGGGCCTCCCGCAGCAGGACGTAGCCACCGCCAAAGGTGCCTAAGGTTCCATCAAGATCGAAGCAGAGCGGCATGGATCAACCTTAATGCCGGATTGCCAATTCAGCGAAAAGAAGCTGGTCCTACCAAGTTGCGATCAAAAAGAAACCTGGTAGTGAATCAGTTAATTTGGGTTGCGGAACATCTCCGCGCCCTGGTCTTCCTCTTTTTTCTGTGCTTTCTGTGTTCAGTGATTTTGGACTGAGGTTCATGCGTAAAATCTGAACATTGGATTCAACCGTGGGGGATGGATGAAAGCGATGCTGATGGCCGGTGCTTGCGCCGCAGTGCTCATGGCGCAGGAAGCGGGCCCCTCACCGCTGCCCATGCCCAAGGGCTCCGCGTTGCGCTATCACGTGAAGATGCGGATGCGGGGCGAAGATACGTTGATGGAGACTAATTTTCTGCTGGTGCCGACCCCGGCGCGACGGTCCAACAACAAGGTGCAACGACCGCGTCTGGGTGGATGGAGGCTTGAAGCGGATCGGAGCGTCGGCACGCCCTTCGCTCAAACCATGCTGTTGGCGCGCGCTGAACGGCTCATGTATTTCTCGGGCCCCGCGCCACAACTCCGCCCCGAACCCTATGGCTTGCGTTTTGGCACCATGACTTATCCGGTCTGGGAGGTGCCAGTGCCCGCCAACGTGCAGGGATTCGCGAGCCTGCTCGAAGTCTCCAAGAACACGCTCGTCCTATGCGACGCCACCGTGAAGTTCGACACGGGCGACGTGGCGACGCTCGAAGTCCATCTCGAAGCCTTCAACCTGAAATCTGGTGCAGCCCCACCCGCAGATGGCACCGCGCTGCTGACTACGCTTCAACAATGGACGAAGGCGCCCGCCGAAGGGGCTGGAAAGCTGGATGACGGGATCACTGAAACCCAGAACTTGGATTAAACCCGGATTTTGCAGTTGTCATTGTTCCAGGCCGCTTCAGGCCTCGGACATCAGGCCTCGTTGTAGTGGGTCGCTATCGCATGTATGTGTGCAAGATGGCCCATCCAAAATCAACAACGAAGCCTGAAGCCAGAGGCCTGGTGCCTTCTGACCATGAGCACAAACGCAAAATCCGGATTAAACCCACAGCGCGGGGAGCAGTCCCAAGAGCGCGAGAGCTACCAGCAGGATTAGGCTCCATCGGCCCGTGCGGGGCTCTGAAAAGTATCGGGCGTAGATGCCTTTGATTAAGTTATTGCTGGAGGCGGCGATAAGAATTCCGATGGCCGCCACATGAATGGGGGTCGAATTCCCGGCGGTCTGAGTAAGGCCCATGATGAACGGATCCACGTCCGACAGGCCCATGAGGCCCGCTAAGGAATAGACGCCGCCGGTGCCGAGATAGGTCACCGCGAGATGCGTGACAACGAGTGCCACCAGGAAAATGGCCGCGAATAAGAACGCCGCTTTCAGTTCCAGCGGATTCTTGGCGGCTTCGATCTGTTCCGATTGAACCCCTGCATCATCGGGTCGGCGGGACCAGTACCAGCCACCGAGAATCGCCGCCAGCCCCAAGGCGCAAAAGGGCAGACCAAGGTTAAGCATCAGGTCCCGGTTGAAGAGACCCACCAGGACCGCAAGGCGCAGATACATCATCCCTGACGCGCTGAGAATGCTACCGGAGATGGCGTGGGCTCGTGGCTCTCGCGCCCCTTGCTTGGCTAGGACCACGGTGGTGACGGTGGATGAGTAGGCGCCGCCCAATAGCGCAGATAGAAAGACCCCTCCGCGTCCTTTGGACAGCTTCTGCAGCATGTAGCTGCCGTAAGACACCGTGCTTACGGCCACCACCACCAGCCAAGTCTTGAATGGATTGATCTGGAACGAGGTGAATTCACGGTTCGGTACCACCGGAAGGATCACCGCCGAAAGCAGCATGAATTTTGTGAACGCAATCACCTCGATCGGAGCCAGGCTTTTGGCGATACCTTCGAGGCCTGATTTCAATTCCAAAAGAAAAAGCTGGATCACCACCAAGGTGGTGGCAATCCAGAACTGACCTCGAAACACCAGGGCGCCCACAAGGTAGACCGCTAGGGCCGATACCTCAGTGGTGGTACCGGCCTCATCGGTGCCAACGCGTTTATGCCAATAAGAGACCATCCCGAATCCACCCACCACGGCAAAGCCCAGCACCACCGGCAGGATCTGGTCTCCGGACAACAAGGCCATGGCGTATCCGAGGAGTCCGATGATGGGGAAAGTCCGCACACCACCAAAGGCTTTGTGGCCCTGCACGCTGTGCTCTTCACGGTCCAACCCGACGAGAAAAGAGAGCAAAAGGACCAGCAGAATCTTCAATCCCTCAGGCGGAATGAATTGCAGCAAGTCCCTGGGCACAGGCGCTCCCTATCTGGATGCAGATTCAACCAGGGTAGTCGCAATGGCGTGGGGTTCTGGACCTGGCTTAAAAAAATGAGAGCGCCGTTACTTTTTTCGAGGTGTTCGAGAAGCCCATGCCGGAGCCGCCATCTTCGTGGGTTTCGTTTTGGACCACCAACCGATTTCCGAGCACGGCGAGTTTGCGTTCTTCTCGGTTGTTGACCGTGAAACTGATAAGGAATTTCGAGGCTTTGAGTGCGAGGGTGTATTCCGTAGCGATGGGCAATCCATGGCCATCTAGCCATACCTTCAACTTCTCCTCCCGGCTTTTGACCATGCTCTTTTGCTCATCGTCCATCACCGGGTTGAGCTTCAGCACCAGCACTCGCGAGGGGCGTCCCTGATAGGTATCGGTGCGGTCCTCCAATAGGGTGGCGCCGGTCAGCTGTTGCAACAGGTAGTCGGAGTGGCATAGAAACGTTGTAGCGCTGAGGCCACCCAAAGCGCTTAATGCATCGAGGTTGGGCGTGTCAGCTTCAGGATTCGCGGCCTTGACCAAGGATTCCTTTCGGGCATTTTGGATTTGCTGGGGCGTCCACCCCAAGCGCAGGCCCGCAGGGCCATCCTCGATTTGAAGGGTGCAGTGCGATTGTTTGACGTGCGCCTTTTTCCCCTCGCCTTCTT
>JAYVXV010000269.1:0-3998 GCA_043784905.1 Holophagaceae bacterium
CACCACGGCGCCTATGGTCATCTCGACGAACCCTGCCGCGAACGCCACCGGCGTTCCCATCAACACGAATGTCGTCGCCACCTTCAGCAAGGCGTTGGATCCTCTCTCGATCACCTCCAGCACTTTCACGCTGATGCAGGGGGTCACGCCGGTGACAGGCAACGTGGCCTATGGTCCTGGCACCACCACCGCGACGTTCACTCCTGCGAGTACGCTGGCCACCAATACCCTCTATACGGCCACCCTCAGCATCGGCATCAAGGACTTGGCGGGCAACGCTCTGGCAGCCGCCTTCGTGTGGAGCTTCACCACAGGCACCACCACCGCCAAGGGACCCGCGGTGGTAGGCCTCGGGACCGCGGGCAACTACGTGATCCTGGCGAAGACCGCCATCTCCACGGTTCCCAATTCTGCCGTGACCGGCGACATCGGGCTTAGTCCGGCCGCCGCGAGCTTCATCACGGGCTTCTCATTGGTTGCCGACGCCACGAATGTCTTTTCGACTTCCACCCAGATCGTCGGCAAAGCCTTCGCGGCCAACTATGCGGTGCCCACTCCCGCCAACTTGACCACGGCGGTCGCCAACATGGAGACGGCTTACACCGACGCGGCGGGTCGACCGACCCCCGATTTCCTAGAACTAGGCACCGGCAACATCGGCGGGAAGACGCTCGCGCCAGGTCTCTACAAGTGGACCAGCACCATCACTATCCCGACGGACGTAACCATTTCTGGAGGCGCGAACGATGTATGGATCTTCCAGACTTCTGGGGATCTGAACATGAGCTCGGCCAAGAATGTCATCCTGGCTGGCGCACAGGCGAAGAACATCTTCTGGCAGGTCGCGGGCCAGGTGACGGTTGGAACCGGCGCGCACTTTGAAGGCATCATGCTCTGCAAGACCCAAGTCACGCTGCAAACTGGCGCGACGATGAACGGCAGGGTTCTGGCGCAGACCCTGGTCGCCTTGCAACAAGCTACGGTGACAAAGCCTGCTCCTTAATACAGCGAGCCAATGACGTCCGGAGGGGACAGGCGCAAGCGGCCTGTCCCCTCGCTGCGTCCAGGCGGCCGGGGCGAGTGCTCGTGGTGGTGTGGGCCCTCCGCGAGATCCGGGCCGCAGGTTGGTGGATCCTCAGCCTTGCTGGTCTCGTGTTTCCGGGGCAGACGTTCCAGCAGGAGCATTGCGGCACCGTCTGTAGAAGAAAGTCGAAGGTGCGCCGAATCACCGGTGGTTCGCTAATCGGTTACGACAAAAATGATGCTGCCGGTACCTGTTCAGAACATCGGTTGAGCTTCTCCTCCGAATTGAAATAGGTCGCACTTCATTCTGATTGGACAAACTCGTTTCTTGGAATTACATGTAATCTAAGTATTAAAAATAACAATGTTTATAACATGGCATGAAGTGAGCTTAACTTTTCTACAACTGACTCAGGGTTCCCCCCCATTGACGGGTCTCGAACACGCGAATGCCCCAGCGGAAGAAAGGGAACACCGCGCTCCCAAAGGAGAACTACATGGCCTCCAACCCCTCCTCCAATAAATCAGAGCCGAGTTCTGAGCCCAGCAAGATCAGTTCTCCCTCCGTCCAGGCCGGATCTGATCCCGAGCCTAACCAAAGAAATGAACCCTTAAAGCCCGCGTCACCGCGGATTGATAGAGGCCAGCCTCCCCATGAGCCCCGTCCTGAAAAGGTCATGGCCTTCAAGCCCGGGCAGAAAGATGTGCCCCGGAAGGATCCCAAGTCAGATCCCCAACAACACCAGCAAAAGCCCCAGCAGAAACCGGGTGGTTCCCACAAGCCCACCACCAGCTCCACGCCAGACGGTTCTGGCAAGTAGTTCGGTGACGCGCAACATCAAGCTTTAAGTGATTCAAATTCAAGATTTCTTAAAACGGCAATGGCACTCCAGATGGTGCCTGCCCCGCTCCCCTCAAACACCTCTATTCCTCCCAGGATGGCAAACCATGCAACCTTCCCGACGATTCCTCCACGCTGCATTGCTATCTCCCGCAGCCCTGTTGTTCTCCTTAGGCCTGCCTCTCCAGGCTTCCGATACGGACAGCCGCATCGAGTCCACAATCAAGAACAGCTACAACTTCAAGAGCTACCTCTCCGGCGACGACATCACTGTCAAATCCTCCCACGGCGTGGTCACCCTCTCGGGCACCGTGGCTTTTGACTACCACCGGACCCTGGCCGAGGAGACCGCCGAGGACATCGCCGGCGTGAAGAGTGTCAAGAATGAGCTCACGGTGAAGAGCGGCCAGCCCACGGAACACTCCGACGGGTGGATCACCATGAAGGTAAAGGGCGCCCTGGCCTTCCATAAGAATGTCTATGCCACCGGAACGGACGTGGAGACCACCGGCGGCGTGGTCACCCTCAAGGGCCAGGCCGGCTCCCAGGCCCAGAAGGACCTGAGCACCGAGTACGCGAAGGATGTGGACGGGGTCAAGGAGGTCAACAATCAGATGACTGTTGATGGTGCGAAGCCCCACAGATCAGTTGGGGAGAAAGTTGACGACGCATCTATCACCGCTCAGATCAAGACGAGCCTTCTCTTCCACCGCTCGACCCACGCGGTAGGCACCAAGGTGAGCACGAGGCACGGAGTCGTCACCTTGCGGGGCGAGGCCAAAAACGCCGCGGAGAAGGATTTGGTGAGCAAGTTGGCCGAAGACATCGAGGGCGTTAAACGAGTAAACAATCGCATGAGCATCAAGTAGTTCTGTAGCGCCTCCCCCATTCAAGCAAGAAGGAGCAATTCATGTTGTGGACCATCGCCGTCGTTCTGATCATCCTCTGGGCCCTGGGTCTCGTCAGCGCCTACACCATGGGTGGCTTCATCCACCTGCTGCTGATCCTCGCCATCATCGTCATCCTCATTCGGGTGATCCAAGGGCGGAGGGTGATCTAGCCGTTGACAGGCATTGGGGGCCGTTACGGAATGATCCAAAAAGTCTTACTCATTTCAACACGGCTCCTGAGCCATCCCCATCCACCGCAAGCTTCGAGAGATCTCCATGAGCAACAAACACATGTTTGACCCGAAGACCACTCAGGACCTGGTGGCGCTTCTGAATCAATCCCTGGCGGACACCCTGGACCTGACTTCCCAGACCAAGCAGGCCCACTGGAACGTGAAGGGCGAGAATTTCTACGGCCTTCACTTGCTCTTCGATTCGCTCTACGAGCAATTGGGCGTCTTCGGGGATGACCTCGCGGAGCGCGCCGTCACCTTGGACGGCCAGGCCATCGGCACCGTCCGGGCCGCGGCTAAGGCCTCCAGGTTGGAGGAGTACCCGCTCGATGCCCGGGACAGCAGGATCCACGTACACGCCATGGTGGATCGCTATGAGAACTACACCCGGCACGCGCGCCACGCCATCAAGGACGCGGAAAAATTGGGTGATTCCGATACCGCTGACCTCTACACCAGCATCAGCCGGGCCATGGACAAGGCCCTTTGGATGCTCAAGGCGCACCAGGACACCTCCGAAGCGCCCTCCGCCAAGGGGAAGTAAAGGGCCCATCCACGATCCGCCTTGCATCACAAGTCACGCTCTGCATTTGAACCACCACCCACCCAAAGGAACCCACCATGAGTCAAGAGACTGCCTCCTACCGCAACAACACCATGCTGGCCTTCATCGCGGGTGCCGCCGTCGGCGCCGTGATCGTCGCGCTCACCACGCCCAAGAGGGGTTCCGAACTGCGCGAAGACCTCGCAGGGATGGGCCGCCGCGCGAAGGGCAAGATGGACGATCTCGCCCAGCAGGGCACCCAGGCCTGGGAGGCCTTCAAGGACGATGCTTCGGAGAGCGGCCATGATCTTCGCGAAAAGGCCTCCGAAGCCTGGCAGGAAGTGAAGAAAGGCGCGTCCCGCGCGAGCTCGGAACTGAAGCAGGGTCTGGGTGACGCCGCCAAGGATCTTCGCGGCTGAGCTGGTTCATTTCCGCGACCCGCCAACCCGTGGGCAGCCGCGCACTGT
>JAYVXV010000270.1:0-12575 GCA_043784905.1 Holophagaceae bacterium
ATGTGGAACCGCATCCGAGCCCTCGTGTGGAAAGAGTTCCTGCAACTTCGCCGGGATCGGCTGACGCTGGTGATGATCCTGTTCATCCCGCTGATGCAGATCACCATTTACGGCTTTCTAAACAACGACGTGAAGCACTTGCCCACGGTTGTCATGGATGAAAGCCGTAGTCAGGAGAGCCGGGATTTCGTGCAGGCCATGATCGCCACGCAGTATTTCGACGTCAAAGCCGAAGTCGAAACCGAGGCCCAGATCCGCAAAACCATTGACCAGGGAAAAGCTCAAGTGGCCATCTGGTTTCCGCCGGACTATGCCCGAAAACTCCGTGGTGGAGGCACCGCCGAAGCGCTTGTCATCGTAGATGCCAGCAACGCCACCGTGGCCACTCAAGCCATGGCGGTGGCGTTCGGGGTGGGCCAGGTTCGCAGCACGTCATTGATGTTCGATCGCATGGGCTTCGGCCAAGCCACCAGACCCCAATCCGCCATAGATCTGCGCATCCGCCCTTGGTACAACCCGAATTTGCGTACCCCCAATTTCATTCTTCCCGGCCTGGTGGCCATCATCATGTCCATGACCTGCGTGATGTTCGCATCGGCCAGCATCGTCAAAGAAAAAGAGCGCGGAACCCTCGATCAAGTGATGGTTACCCCGGTGCGACCGCTGGAATTATTCCTGGGCAAAGTTATCCCGGTGATTGGCATGGCCTACGCTCAGATGACGGTGCTGCTGATCTTGGCCTGGGCGGTATTCGATGTTCCCATCGTCGGGTCCATCCCCCTACTCTATGCCTCGGCCTTCCTCTTCATCGTGGCCATGCTGGGTATCGGCGTGCGCATCAGCACCGTGGCCCAAAGCCAGGCCCAGGCTAGCCAGATGAGCTTCATGATGTTCCTGCCCATGGTCTTTCTGTCGGACTACATTTTCCCGTTAGATGGTATGCCCATGGCTTTCCGAGTCATCGGCGAGATGGTGCCGGTAACCCATTTCATTCGCATCATGCGCGCCATCGTACTGCGCGGCGTGGGCATCGAGGTGATCTGGATCCACGCGCTCAAATTGGCGGTCTTCATCCTGGTGATCTGGGCCATCGCGGTGAAGGGAATGCGGCGGGCTTCTTCGTAAGTGGTGAGGTATGAGGGGTGAGGGTTGAGGTTCAATACGGACGCGGCCAAAAGCCGCATCTTCTAGGGCGCCTAAGGCGCACCCCTCATACCTCACACCTCACCACCTCATCCACCCGTTAAACTGGACCCAGAGGCCTAACCATGCACGCCCTTCCCCGCCCCCTCCGCACCTACATCCGTGATGAAAACCTGCTGCCCATCGCGGAGAAGATTCAGCGTGGGCAACGGTTAAATTTTGAGGATGGCTTGCTGCTGTACCGAACCAAGGATCTCAATGGCGTAGGGGCCATGGCTCATCAGGTGCGTTTGATGAAGCACGGATTAAAAACCTACTTCGTTGCCAGCCGCCGCCTGAGCTACACCAACATCTGCTACACCCACTGCCAGTTCTGCGCTTTCCAAGCGAAACCCGGCGATCCTCGCGCCTACGTGTTAAGCGCCGAAGACATCATCACGGACCTGGAGAAACCTGAAAACACAGGCGTTCGCGAGCTTCACATGGTCGCGGGCCACTATCCGAAATTGAAGATTGAGTATTTCGAGGATCTCTTTCGAAAATTGAAATCCCGATTCCCGGACATGCATCTGAAAGTTTTCACCATGGTGGAGATGGATTACTACGCCAAGGTCAGCGGCCTTTCCATGGAGGAATTTCTGGATCGTTGTGTGGCGGCAGGCTTGGAAAGCTGCCCCGGCGGTGGCGCTGAAATATTCGACGAGGGCATCCGCGAACAGATCTGCATCGGGAAAAAAGACGCGAATGTGTGGCTGAAGAACGCGGCACTGTGCCATTCCAAGGGCATTCCTACCAACTGCACCATGCTCTATGGCCACATCGAAGAACCCAAGCACCGGGTGGATCATCTGCTCCGGTTGCGGGAGCTGCAGGATCGCAGCCTTTTGAAGGGCTCCACGGGATTTCTCGCCTACATCCCCCTGGCCTATCAGAACGAAAATAACGAGCTGAGCCGCACCCATGTCATCCACGAAACCACGGGCGACATGGACTTGCGTGAGATCGCCGTGGCGCGGTTGATGCTCGACAACGTTCCGCACATTAAAGCCTATTGGGTAATGATCTCGCCAGGTCTTGCGCAAATTGGCCTAAGCTACGGCGCCAACGATCTGGATGGCACCATCATTGAAGAGGAGATCGCCCACAATGCAGGCGCCATCACGCCTCAGGGCCTTACCAAAAAGGAACTCGCCCGCCTCATCAGTCAGGCGGGTTTCGAGCCCATCGAACGCGATAATTTGTACAAGACGTACGAAGAATTAGTAGGGGCTTGAAGCTCCGTGGATTCCAAACCCGAACTCCGAAAACGGATGCGCGCTTGGCGCAGCGGTTTAGCCAAAGACGAGCACCAGCACCTTTCTGCAATCATCTGTGCGGCGCTCACACAATTCTGCCTCAGTCGTCGAATCACGCGAATCGCCGCCTGCTGGCCCTTCCGCTCAGAGGTTGATCTTCGTGGATTGTTCAACGCACATCCCGATTGGAATGTTTATTTCCCGCGGGTGGTTTCCACCTCTCCACCCCGGCTTGCCTGGGGCATGGAGCCGCTTGAACTAGGGCTGTGGGGCATGATGGAGCCACACTTCGCGCAGCATTTCGATCCTCCGGTGCAATTGCTTCTCGTGCCGGGTCTCGCCTTCGATGATCGCGGCTATCGCGTGGGTTACGGAGGTGGCTTTTTCGATGCCCTGCTAGATCGCGGAAACTCCGACACTTTCATCATGGGTGTGTGTTTCCAGGCTCAGGTGGTGGACCTTGTGCCTGAAGATCCCCACGACCTCCCCGTGGATTGGCTCTGCACTGAGAAGCGAATTCGGGATCTTCGAGACTGAAGTACTCTGGACTAAATCCCCGAAAGCTCCCCATGAGTAAACTCCGCCAACCAGTTGAATTCACGGACGTCGCCATCATCGGGGCGGGTCCGGCGGGGAGCGTGGCTGCCGCTATTCTCGCCCGGGATGGGTTTTCCGTCACGATGCTGGAGAAGCAGTGGTTTCCCCGCCATGTCATCGGCGAATCACTGCTGCCGCGTTGCCTCGACCTGTTGGAACAGGCAGGACTGCTGGATGCGGTGAAGGCTCGGAACTATATCCCCAAACACGCGGCAATGTTTTATTGGGTCGAAAAAAGCCATCGTTTCGTATTCGCAGATAGCTTGCCTGGCGACTGGACCATGGCCTACCAGGTTCCAAGAGATGATTTCGATCAGACCCTTGCCACCGCCGCCCGCTCCATGGGGGCCGATGTTCGCTTCGGTTTAGAAGTCACCGACATTACATTTCAGGAGGACGGTGCCACCCTGAACACCCATCAGGCAGAGGGAGACATTTCCCGTGAATTAAAGGCTCGTTTCGTACTGGATTGCAGCGGCCCGGCCCGGGTGTTATCCAAAATTCTGAATCTGGAAGTGCCCGCCGACATCATGGCCCGCAGCGCCTACTACACCCATGTCGAAGGCGATATCCGTGACGAAGGCGAAGCCGAAGGCGACATCTGGGTGGTCTCCCATGAAAATGGCGCCTGGATCTGGGTCATCCCATTTTCAAATGGGCGCACCTCCGTAGGCGTGGTGGCGGAACAAGCTATTTTTGATCGCTACCCAGGCAGCGACAGCGACAAGATGTGGGCCATGCTCCGCTCCGAACCCAACTGTGCGCGGCGGCTCCTCAATGCGAAGCCTGTAATGGCCACCAAACGCCTGAATGCTTGGACGACCATCACGAATCAACTGTCGGGCCACAACTGGGCAGTGGCGGGCAATGCGGGGGATTTTCTCGATCCCGTTTTTTCCAGCGGCGTGATGTTCGCACTGGAGAGCGGAACGCTTTCCGCTCGGCTCGCATCACGACAGCTCAATGGCGAAACCGTGGATTGGAAAACCGAATATGAAGCCCATATGCATAAGGCCATCGGCGTTTTCAGAACCTTCGTGAAAGCTTGGTACACGGGCCAACTCTCGCGAATCTTCACCAGCCCGGTGAAGCCCGAAAGCAGCGTCAAATCCATTTGCTCGATCCTGGGAGGCAACGTACTGAACGAGCTGAATCCCCTGGTTTCAGGCGATACCCAAGCCTGCCTGGACCGCATGGAACGGGGCGCAAAAATGCTGGCGGCGAATCGAGGCTAAGGGATTCAGACATCAGGCTTCAGGCCTCGTTGTTGATTTTGGATGGGGCATCTCGTATTAGGTATGCGAAGCGACCCACAACAACGAGACCCGAGGCCTGATGCCCTCAGGTGGCTTTCGCCTTGCCGCCTGACACAGCCTTATCTACGGCCTTGGCTGCGGGTAGGTGATACTTGGTTTCTTTGGTGCGGCTGGCACGGAAAAAAAGGAGGGTGTGGCCGATGGTCCAGACATGCTGAAGGCCATCCACCTTGGCGCAAAGCACCTCAATGACACTCTGTTTATCCTCAAAGCTGTTGTCGTTGATCTTGATCTTCACCAACTCCAGGCTATCGAGCATGACCTCCAGCTCCGCCGCCAATGATGGCGTCACCCCACCCTTGCCGATGTGCACCGCGGCCTTCAGATGGTGGGCTTCGCCCTTGAGGAATTGGCGTTGTTTGGGGGTGAGCATGACGAACTCCGGTGTAACCATCTTAGAGCCTGACCCATGGATAGCCTATTGGTAGAAGCTAAGCGGCCTGTGACGCAGTTGGGTCCGCTTGAACGAGGGGTTAAGAGACCTACAGGACGTCAATTGACTCGTTGCTCCACGAACTGTATTTCATGCCTGGTGTTTTGATCATAGCGCTTAAGTTTTTTGCACTGAAAGATAGGCTATAGCCAATATTGGTACGCTTCATGTTCAACTCAATATCGGAAACTCGAATCATGAAAAGGTGGATTGTGTTGGTTTTGGCGTCACAAAAGACATGGGCGAACACTGGCACGAGTTTGAATTGATCGCTGAAGTGCTTTAGCTTGCCAAGATGTGCATTCTCGATGGTGATCATTTCGCTTTCAGATCGGTCTAACTCAAAGCGGCGTGTTTTGACCGAAACAGCGATACGTTCACCTGACTTTTCTGCAATCAAATCGGCACCAACATGGTCAACCACGGCAACCTCGAACCCTCCTCTGATTAGGGCATAGGTGACAAGCCCCTCTCCAAAATCGCCGATTTGTTTGGGAGATCGCGTTTGGGTTGTTCTGATTGGCATGGTGAGTAGGCCTAACTTTGTATTAAGCCCTTGGCGCTGGAACATCAAGGTCTTTGCAGATTTTGGTTGCGAGGAATTCGTTGATTTCGCGATGACGGGGAATGACGGAAACTTTGCGTGCTGCCGGATTAATGTACACGGTGTGGTTGCCGCCTTCCCGAACGAACCGGCAACCCTGAGTTTCAAGGTATCGGAGTAAATCAAGGCGCTTCATGCGACAGGTGAAAAACGTTCACGGATGACTTCTGCGCCTTGGAGGTCTTCCTCGGCGAGCGCGCGGTTTGTCTCTAAAACGAGGGTGACGGCCTCTTCAAGATTGGTGCGGGCTTCATCGAGCGTGGCACCTTGCGTATTTGCACCCGGCAACTCTTCGACAAAGGCAATGTAGCCTTCCGGAACCTTGCGAAAAACGGCGGTGAGTTGAATTTGCATGGTGTCTACCCTTGGCTCTGATTGTACCGTCGTCGGGTCCAGGAGCAGACTATCCCGGTGATCGGCGCTTCAGTTTCGCCGCAGCAACACCAGGGTTCGATCATCGGCTAGGGGCGCGCCGCGAGTGTGCCGGTCGAGGGCCTGATGCAATTGTTCTCCGGCCTCTGCGAGTGGCCGATGGCGGTGCATGGCCACAGCGTTCTCGATGCCCACCATATCGAAATCAACGCCGGCGGGATTCTGGGCCTCGGTGATGCCATCGGTATAGAGCGCCAGGATATCGCCGGGTTCCATGGTGCGTTCGTCCTGGCCGTAGGGCTGTCCCGCCAGCAGTGCCAAGGGTAACCCTTGGGATCCAAGCTCCTCGATGGTACTTCCCGCGCGGAGCATCAGGCCTGGATTGTGGCCCGCATTGGTGAACTGAATGATGCCCGTGGCGGGATCCACCAGGACAATGAAGGCCGTGATGAACCGATTCTTCGCGGTGTGTTGTCCCAGCGCGATACTGATGCGCAACGCCAATTCTGAAGGCGGCAGCATGACTTCGGCCCAAGCATTCATGTAGGCCGTAAAGGCGGCCATCATCAGCCCCGGTCCCAATCCCTTGCCACTCACGTCGGCCACAGCCACGTAGAGTTTCCCATCGGGACGCTGCCAGTAACCGAAAAGATCGCCTGAGACCTGGCGGGATGCCTCGTTGGATCCGTAGAGCTCGAAGCCTTGAACTTCGGGCGCACTCTCGGGCAAAAGTTTCTGCTGGATCTGCCGAGCCAAGGTCAGCTCTTGTTCCATGGCGCGAGTCTTCTGGACCTGCTCCAACAATCTCGCGGTGCGGATCTTTGCGGCGGCCACATGGGCCAATGAGGTCACCAAGCGGAGGTCGTCTTCCGTAAAGGGCTCTCGATAGGCTTTCGCGTCCATGTAGATGAGACCAATGACTTGCCCTTCGTGTTCCAGAGGCGTGACCATGATCGTGGCCATCCCGCTGCGCACAATACTGACCGACCCCGAAGTCCGGGGATCATCCATGGCATTGTTCACCAGCAAGGCTTCGTGGCGTTGCACCACCGCTTCCACAAGGGTCTGGGACAGCGTAATGCTTTTGCCTTGCAGATACTCGCTGGTACGCACCACGGTGGGTTGAAGTTCACCGTTGGCATCCATCAACATCACCACGCCGCGATCCGGTTTCATGAACAGGAAAAGCCGCTCCATCAGATGATCCAGCAGTGTTTCCGTGGATACATCACCCACCAGTTCAAGGGTGAGATCGCTGACCATTTGCAGAGCCTGAAGCCAACGACCAGCCTGCTGAACCTCTAAGGGAGCGGTGCCAAAAGAGCCACTGCGAAGATCCGAGGCACGCCGCACCAGGGTTGCGTTCGCGAGTTCATCGTGAACCTTTCGCTCGATCTTCACCGCTGACATCATCACCGTACCGCTGGACTCTTCACCCAGGCCGATGGCCACTGTGCCCAAGACCAAGTGATCACCAGCCTTGATGGGATGCGGGCCTTGGATACGCTCGCCATTCACCATCGTTCCATTCAGTGAACCCAAATCCTCGATCAAGGCCTGGCCATTGCGAAAATCCACCCGGGCGTGATGACGGCTAAGGCTTGCATCCTCGATGACCATGTCATTTTGCGCCGAACGACCGATCCGCAACGAGACGGGATCAGGCCCCAACAATCGGGGCGGCAGGCCTGGGGAGCGGAGCGCGAGTCGGGTCATGGGATCAGGATAATGGAATGAACCGAAGCCGTTGTTCAGAAATATTCCATCCATCGAGATTGAGCCAAGAAATGAGCCAAGAAAACAACTTGTCTCGCCCTCGCCTTTTGACAATCGGCATAAAAAGACAAGGACGGACCTGAAGACCGGTTCGCACCGCCCCATACCCCTGAGTACGACTCGACTTTCATGGTAGGGGCCGTAAATGACACACTGATGGAAACGGATATCCAGGGAGTTCCCATGCGACGCTCTTTCGCTTTTCTACTCTTGTTCGCAACCACGTTGGCTTCGCTACAAGCCCATCTCGTGCCCCGCACCCTACGCGTGGATTATGTGCACCAGGGAACAGCCAGCACCGAATCCTTTGGCCTCGAACGGGTGGTGTTGGAGCCTTTGCCCTGGCCTGGAAATCCCGCAAAACCTGTGGATGAATCCAATCTTGGCAAATTCAAATTTGAGGTGCGAGATACCAAGAGCCATATCCTGCTCTATTCGCGGGGGTTCGCCAGCATCTTTGGCGAGTGGCAAGACACCGAAGAAGCCACAAAACGCGCTCGTGCCTTCTCCGAATCCTTCCGCTTTCCCAAACCCGATTCCACCGTGGACATCCACCTTTTTCGCCGCGCCGCAGACAACGGATGGAAAGAAATCTGGACCCTGAATGTGGATCCAAATGCCCAAGACGTGGACAGCTCTGCGCCGCCGAGCGCGGGAGAACTGGTGCCCATTTTCCACAGCGGCGATCCAGCTTCCAAGGTGGATCTTCTCATTCTTGGAGATGGCTACACCGCAGACGAAAACCCCAAGTTCATCCGCGACGCGAAACGGCTGACGACAATGCTCTTCGCCGTGTCTCCCTACAAGGAGCACAAATCCGATTTCAATGTGTGGGGCCTCTGCCCTCCGAGCCGGGAAAGCGGAATCTCACGACCCAGCACCGGCCTCCATCGCCGCAATGCCCTGGGTTCGACCTATGACGCATTCGGCGCCGAGCGGTACGTATTGACCTTCGATAACCGTGCCTTCCGGGACTTCGCCTCCCAGGCACCCTACGACTTTGTAGAGATCCTGGTAAACGGCCGCACCTACGGCGGTGGCGGCATCCATCAGCTCTATGGCACGGTGGCCAGCGACAATGCCTTTTCACCCTACATTTTCGTTCACGAATTCGGCCATCACTTCGCTGGGTTGGCGGACGAGTACTACACCAGCGACGCGGTGCTTGCGCCCGGAAAGCCCCGTGAGGAGCCGTGGGAGCCCAACGTCACCGCCGATCCCATCCATCCAAAATGGAGGGATTTAGTCACCCCCAATCTTCCATTACCAACACCTTGGAAGAAAGACGGATTCGAAAAATTCAGCCATGGCATCCAAGTCGAACGCCGGGCGATCCGCGCCGCCAACAAACCAGAAAGCGTGATGGAAGAACTCTTTCTCCGCGAACGCGAACACGAAACAAAGCTGCTCGGAACCGATACCCTCAGCGGTCAGGTCGGAGCCTTTGAAGGCGCCAATTATGAGGCCACCGGCTACTACCGTAGCCAGGAGGATTGCATCATGTTCACCCGCGACGAGGTTGGCTTTTGCGCCGCCTGTCGCCGCGCCATTCTGGGCGTGATCGTGCAGTACACTGGGCACTGAACCCCCCTCCATGTCCCTGAACCCCGGCTCCCGACTTGGTCCCTATGAGATCACCGCCCAAATCGGCGCGGGGGGCATGGGCGAGGTCTACAAGGCCAAGGACACCAAGCTGGGGCGCATGGTGGCGGTGAAGGTACTACCGCCGCATCTGGCTCAAGATTCCCAGGCCTTGGCGCGATTTGAGCGGGAGGCCAGATCTCTGGCCTCGCTTCAGCATCCCGGAATCCTGGCCATCCACGATTTTGGACATGAAGGCGACATCGCCTATGCGGTGATGGAGCTGCTCGAAGGCGAGACGCTGCGAGAGGCACTGATGCGCGGCGCCTTGCCCGCGAAGCGAGGCGCCGACGTGGCCTCGCAGGTGGCCCACGCCCTGGCGGCCGCCCATGAAAAGGGCCTGGTGCATCGGGACCTGAAGCCAGACAACGTATTTTTGTTGAAGGATGGCCGAGTGAAATTGCTGGACTTCGGCCTGGCGAAAAAGCTTGACCTGCCTAAGCCCGACGATGTTTCCACGGTGGCCACCCACATGGCCGCGCCCACGCAGAAAGGCCTGCTGCTGGGCACCCTGGGCTACATGAGCCCCGAGCAGATCCGCGGCGAGGAAGCCGACACGCGCAGCGATCTCTTCTCCTTCGGCGTCATGGCTTTTGAGATATTCACTGGACGGCGGGCTTTCCGCGCACCGACCACCGTCGAAGTGCTGGCCGCCATCCTCACGGTAGATCCGCTTGCGGACGCTGACGCCCGGGCCGCGCTGCAACCGGGCCTAGACCGCATCATCGCTCGTTGCCTGGAGAAGGATCCCGAGCGACGCTTCCAGTCCGCCAAGGATCTGGCCTTCGCCTTGGAGGGTACGGGAACCACCGCCGCACTAAGTCTTCCCTCCCTGCCCATCCATCTCGATGCATCCTTGGCTCCGGCCAACGAAATGCCTAAATCTCCCCTGTCGATTTCCAGGGGTCTAAGGGGATTGCTGATGGGTCTTGGCCTCGGCGTAGTCGTGTGCGTCGGCCTGCTGCTTGCCCTGGCGCCCTTTCTTGGGTCCAAGCCCACCCTGCCCATCCTGCGTCCCCTCAGCGGTTCAGGACGAGAAAGTCTGCCCAGCGCCTCGCCCGATGGCAAGACCGTGGCCTTCATGACCGAAGAGAACGGAGCCACGCGCATTTGGCTGCTGCAGATCGTGAGTGGCAATCAGACCGTTCTAACGGCGGGTCCCTCGGATGATTTCCCGCAAATATCACCGGATGGAACGGAGATCCTTTTTCGCCGAAGGAATGGCAAGAGCTGGGATCTGTTCCGGGTTCCGGCGGTGGGGGGCGCGCCCACCCGGGTGGCCTATGGCATCCAACACGGCGCCTGGGCCAGCGATGGGAAACGGGTATTGCTCCTTCGCTCGCTTTCGGAGAACCCCGCCCGCACTGAGGTATCCGTGGCCAATCGCGACGGCAGCGATGAGCAGAACCTGGCAGAAATAGCGGAGCGATTTCTGCCCCCACGATGCTCACCGGATGGAAAACGCATGGTCTTGGTGCCCATTCCCCAAACCGCCGGCGCGCCTCAAAACCTTCACCTGCTAGGGCTCGATGGGCTTGAGCATCGGGTGGTGCCGGCCTTCCGGCCCATCGGTCGCGTCTCCATCCCCACGTGGCTGGATGCCCAAACACTGCTGTACGCCCAGGCCCGAAGCGCGGGTGGAGCCCTTCCTGGCCAATCCGCACAGCTCATCCGGCATCCCTTGCGATGGGGCCACGCTGAGGCATTAATGTGGCTTCCAGACCGCTGCCAGTCCGTGGATCGAATCGGATCGGATGGCTTAATCCTGGATGCACTACCCCAACACCAGGGCCTACGGGATGTGCCCCTGGAGGGCGGGGCGCCAACTTGGCTCACTCGAGGTGGGAGCACCGACCGCCAGCCCACCGTATCCGCCAACGGCGAATGGGTGGCCTTCTCCAGCAACCGATCCGGCAATCTTGATCTCTGGTCGGTGTCGTTGAAGACCCACGAAGTGCGGCGGCTCACGGACGATGCAGGCGACGATTGGGACCCGGCCTTCAGTCCCGATGGTTCCAAGTTGTTGTGGAGCAGCAATCGGTCGGGGCACTTTGAAATCTGGATGGCCGAGGCGGACGGCAATGCCGCCAAGCGGATCAGCACCTATGAGACCGATGCCGAGAATCCCCACATCACTGCCGATGGAACTTGGATCTACCACGCCTCAGGCAATCCAGGCAGCCCGGGGCTTTGGCGCCTTCATCCCGATGGAAAGGGGCCTGAGCGCGTGGTGGCTGGCTTCACGAGCGTGCCCGTGCTGAACCCGGATGGACACTTCGCCGCCTATAACCGGGAAGGGGAGATCAGCGGTCTGCGCTTCGTCTCGTTGCCGGATGGGAAGGAACTCGATCTGCCCTTCATCAACGGTCTGCGACCCGCCTGGAGCCCCGACGGGCGCATGATCGCTTACATCCTGGCCGACGGTCGGGGCGGCGTGGGTGTGTGGGCGCAGCCCTTCGACCCTCGAAGCAACAGGTCCGTCCAACCGCGATTACTTTATTTGGATCCGGAATGGCCGGTGGAGAGCTTCGCCTTCACACCCGACGGAAAGCACCTCATCGTTTCCGCCGCAGACCCCGCCAAAGGACTGGTGTTGGCGACCGGTGTTCCAGGCCTAACGAGATAGCATGAAGCATTCTAAGAGCCTTCCATGTCGCTGAAACCTGGCTCCACCCTAGGCCCCTACGATATTCTCGCGTCTCTGGGTGCGGGGGGCATGGGCGAGGTCTTCAAGGCCCGCGACACCCGGCTGGACCGCATGGTGGCCGTAAAAGTGCTGTCCAAATCCATCGCCGCCACGGAGGAGGTCGTGGCGCGCTTTGAGCGAGAAGCCAAAGCCGTGGCTGCGCTGAACCATCCGAACATCTTGGGCATTTTTGATTTCGGCCAGGAGCGCGGCATCACCTACGCCGCCATGGAGCTGCTGGAAGGCGAGACGCTTCGGGCCCGGCTGAAACTAGGCGGAATTCCCACTCGCAAAGTTTTGGAGATCGCCCTGCAAGTGGCCCAAGGCATGGCAGCGGCCCACGATAAGGGCATCGTTCACCGGGATCTCAAACCAGAAAATATTTTTCTCACCAAAGAGGGGCGCGTAAAAATTCTCGATTTCGGATTGGCTAAACAGGCCAGCACCTGGCTGAATCCTACGGACGATAACTTGCCCACGGCGGTGGAGCGCAACACCGCTGAAGGCACACTGGTGGGCACCGTGGGCTACATGAGCCCCGAGCAAGTCAAAGGCGGTACCGTGGACCACCGCTCGGATATCTTCGCCTTTGGCACGGTGCTGTACGAAATGCTCTCCGGCCACAAAGCCTTCGAGCGCGACACGGGTGTTCAAACCTTGAGCGCCATCCTCACGGATGATCCGCCTGAAGTCCCTTCGGAAAGCTTGATGT
>JAYVXV010000271.1:0-3965 GCA_043784905.1 Holophagaceae bacterium
GTGGAGCGCCTGGCATCCCGTGTGAGGCGTGGATTGGCCGTGGCCTTTGTCCTTGTGGCAGCTCTTGCGCTGATAACGGCAGTGCTGGCCCTAGTGCTACCTTTCTTCCAAGACCAGCTAGTGCGTCTTTTCGGATCTTTGCCGCATTGGCAGGAATTATTGATGAAGAAAATGGATCCTATCGCAAGGTCCAACCCCGGCATCGCCGAAAAAGTGCGCGCGGCCCTGGATTCACTGGATGTCGGTGCCGCACTGAAAGGCTTGCTTCAAGCGGGTTCCGGCCTCATGGGATTTCTCCTCACGGGTATGTCTCTCATCCTGGTGCCGTTGATTCTCTATCATCTTTTGTTGGATGGACCTGGCATGCTCGGGTCTCTGGAATCTTTGGTGCCGCCGCGTTTCAAGCTTCGCTCCCGGGGTCTCGTAGCTGAAATCCATTCCCGCATCGGCGGATTCATCCGGGGGCAATTGGCAGTGGCCTTCACCATGGCGCTGCTGCAAAGCATTGCGCTATCCATTCTCGGCGTTCCCTATGCCTGGATTCTTGGAATCCTTGCCGGCATTTTCAATGTGATCCCTTATTCACCCTACCTCGTTGGCCTCCTGCCTGCGCTGATCCTGGAGATGTTACAAGGAGCCAGCGGCGCCCGCCTGGGGGCTGTGGCTTTCACATTTGCTGCGGTACAGGCCATCGAAGGCCTCTATCTCACGCCCGTCTGGGTTGGCCGTGCCAGTAAATTGCACCCCTTGGAAGTGCTGCTTGCGCTCGTGGCATTCGGCCATTGGTTCGGACTGCTCGGCCTGCTTTTTGCCGTGCCCTTGATGGTAACGGTAAAGGTAATATTCAAGGTGTTGTTGGAAGACTACCGGCAGCATCTCTGGTTCACGGAAACCAAGATCGAGACACCCTGATACGAATGAGCGTTGAAAAGATTTGAGCCCGTGAAGGGCGCAATCAAGAGACGCAAAAACATCCGCCCTGCGCCAGCTTCTCGGATGAATCGCTTTGAGGCCTGACATCGGCCATACTGAGAGCATCGCGCCGGGAGGCGCCGAGGAGAATTCAATGGCCCTTGAACGCTTGCAGAAAATTTTAGCGGCGGCGGGTGTGGCATCGCGTCGCGCCAGCGAAGCTCTTATCACCGATGGTCACATTCACGTTAACGGCAAGCTGGTGACAGAGCTGGGCTCCAAAGCCGACCCTCGCCGCGACGAGATCACCGTGGATTTTCGACCCATTGAGAGAGAGCAGCCGGTCTACATTCTGATGAACAAACCCAAGGGCTATATCACCACCGTGAAGGATGACGAAGGCCGCCCTACGGTGATGGCCCTGCTGCACGACATCCCTCAGCGGGTCTATCCGGTGGGTCGCCTCGACTTCAATTCCGAGGGTCTGTTATTGCTCACGAATGATGGCGAATTAGCACAGACCCTCATGAAGCCCGAACACGAAATCCCGAAAGTCTACCTGGTGAAAGTCCATCGCAATCCCAAGCCCGAAACCCTGAAGGAATTCCGCGAGGGCTTTCGTTTGAGCGGCAAAATGCTTAAGCCCTGCGGCATCGAGATCGCCGAAAAAGGCGACAACCCCTGGCTCCGCGTGACCCTGACCGAAGGCAAGAATCAACAAATCCGCAAGATGTTCGCCGCCGTGGGACATCCCGTGTCCAAACTGAAGCGCATCCAGTACGGCCCCATCACCGACCCCGCGCTCAAGCCTGGCGCCTGGCGCTTCCTCAACGCCAACGAGCTGAGGGCGTTGAAAAGCCTGTGAATGAAAATTCTATTGGATGTGGTGCGAAGCTGATGCGCCAACGAAAATAGCGACGGCTCACCTTGTCAAATCACTTCTTGAACAGGGCGATCCACTTCACGAGGATCGCATCAAACGTCTTCTTATCGAGGGTTCCGAGGAATCTTCGGACCCGTACCGCATCGAGTGATCGGGTCTGATCGAGGAGAAGAATGGAATCTGCGGGAAGCCCGCCGGATCCTTTGGCCAGTCGGATATAGATTCCAGAAGCAGCCTTAGCCCAAGATTGGGCGCGATCAGTGGTCATCGGCGCGGCCAGCATCACGGGGAAGCGCGACTTGGATGGCACAGCCAACACGAGGGCTGGGCGAACACCTTCTTGTTCATGGCCCTTCGGGTCGTGCTCTGGAAACTCGGCGAGGTAGATATCCCCAGGCCTGGGGCCACGGGATGTCATCGGCTAATTTCCACCACGAAAGCTCCACCAGGTAGGTGCCGGACCGGCGTTCCAAGTGCATCAGGATCAAGCCCGCCGAAATCATAGGGTTCAAACTCCCCCAGTCGGGAAAGGTCAGAACCCAGCCAGGCCCGGTCTTCCGGGGTCATGGCCTCGGCGTCTGCTTCAAGTAACTCCAGGCCTTTCTGGATGACCATCCGGACCGCATCCGTCCGTGTGGCCCCGGGAATCTGCATGGAGAGCCGCTGACGCACCCGGTCCACGCGCTGGAGAAGATCCCCCGGCAAACGGACGTTCAAAGCTTGTGACACGACACCCATTTGTATCCTCCTGTAACACAATGTAATACGGGTGTACCCCTGTCAAGGTCTTCAAGCGACTCAACGAGCGCTTAGATAGCTTCGCCTTCTTCTTCCGCATCTTCCTTTCCGGGTTCCGGTTCCTTTGGTGCATCTACGGTGAGGGACCCCTCGCGATGCTCGTTGCCCTTGCTCAGCTTCAGCGTGTACTTGCCGGGTAGCACAAAAGGCCTCCGTCCGTTTGGGAGATCCTTGATGGTTTTTGCGTCCACCATCAGGTCCCAGTCCACGCGATTTAAGCCTGCGGATGCGTCCACCTTCCAGGTGCGGATGGGCTCTTTCTTTTCGTTCAGCAATTGCAGTTCCGCCGCGCCGGACTTGGCGGCGCTGAACCAAAAGGACTGGCCCTTGGGCTCAGATCGTGGCCACCAGGTGGGCTTGTCATTTTTCCAGCCACGTTGGGCCTGCACTTTTTTCGCATCGAAAAGATGAATCGGCTCTTTCGCCACTTCATCCGTCATTTTTTCCAAGCCCTCGATGGGTGCCACCCACGCGCTACGACCATGGGTTCCCACCACGAGATCGTGAGCCTTTGCCTGGATGACGAGATCGTGAACCGGTACATTTGGCATATCCGAACCGATGGATTGCCAATTCGCGCCGCCATCCTGACTGGCGTAGACTCCGAAATCAGAACCCGCGAAGAGCAGGTTTTTGTTGGCAGGATCTTCACGAATGACGTTGATAGTTTCATCAGGGAGATTCGATTTGAGACTCTTCCAGGTAGCGCCGAAATCCGTGGATTTGAAGATGTAGGCCGCGCTTTCATCCACGCGGTAGCCGCTCAAGGTTGCGTACACGGTGCCTTCGTCGAAGTGGCTGGGTTCGAGGCGCGTGATCCAGCGATTGGCCGGAAGGCCCGCGTTGATCTCGGTCCAGACGTAGCCGGAGTCGCGGCTGACCCAGGCGCGACCGTCATCGGTGCCAGCGTAGATCAGGCCGAAGCGCATGGGACTTTCTGAAAGGGAAGTCAGGGTTCCGAAAGGCACATTACCGGATTTCGGATTCGTGGTGAGATCGCCGCTGATTTCTTTCCACGTAGCGCCATGGTCAAAGCTGCGCATGACGTGCTGAGTGCCGGTATACAAAATGTCGCTGCTATGGGGGCTCAACAGAATGGGCGTCATCCAATTAAAACGGTAGGGCACTTCTTTGAGCTTGTGGCGCGGCTGAATGGGTTTTGTATCGCTGGTTTTCGTGTTGATTCGGTACATGGAACCGAACTGATATTCCGCGTAGACCGTCGTGTTGTCGCGGGTGTCCACCTGCGCGAATCCGCCGTCACCGCCCAAAATACTTCGCCAGCCGTCGCTTTGCGCATCCGCCCGCAACGGCTCAGAAGGCCCCATGCGCACGTTGTTGTCCTGCAAGCCACCGTAGATGCGGTAGGGCT
>JAYVXV010000272.1:0-3885 GCA_043784905.1 Holophagaceae bacterium
TGGAGCCACCAAACAAAAGCGTAGGAGAAATAGTCTTTAGTCTCGGGCTTGAACATGCCCGGCATGAACCGAATATCTTCATAGCCCTTGAACGGAAGCCGCGGGGCGAAGTCGAGCGGAAAGTCCAGACGCTCCTTGCGCCACCCCGCAGGCTGGCCCAAAACAGGAATTTGCGCCGGAAGCATAGCCCCAACCATCAGAACGGGAATCCACAAAGGTCGCATGGGCCTTCTCCCCTACTCGCCGCTGGATACGCTGGCCATGGCCTTGACGCTTGCCATGGCGAGGGCCTGATCCAGGTCCGCCCAAAGGTCATCAGCAGCTTCAAGACCGATGGACAGGCGGAGAAGCCCAGCGCCGATACCGCTCTGCGCCTTGGCGTCCGCATCCACCACCCGATGGGTGAGAGCCGCAGGGTGCTGGATCAGCGTGTCCACAGAACCCAACGAAACCGCGGGTGTCATGAGCTTCACGTGGGCCATCACCGCCGAAGCAAATTCAAAACTTTCCACTTCGAAAGCCATCAAAGAACCTGGCCCACGCATTTGAGTTCCTAGGACACCGTGGGAATCCTGACCCTTGAGACCCGGGTAGTACACGGCTCTCACCGCCGGATGCGCTTGGAGTTTCGGTGCAATGCGCATGGCGCTTTCTTGCGCGGCTCGAACGCGTAAAGCGAGCGTTGGCAGCCCGCGATGCAGCAGGTAGGCGGCGAGGGGATGCAGCACCGAGCCCGTGATGACGCGCACTTTACGCAGCTCCGTGGCCCACTCGCGGCTTGTGGCCACCACACCCGCAAGCACATCGCCATGACCGCCGATGAATTTCGTGGCGCTGTGGAGCACCATCGCCGCGCCGTGCTTCAAAGGATTTTGCAATACCGGCGTGGCAAACGTTGAATCCACCAGCACCGGCGCACCGCTCGCCTGAAGCACCACCGATTTGATGTCCACCAACTGTAAAGTCGGATTGGCCGGCGTCTCAACAATGACCAATGATGTGTCCTCACGCAGGGCCTCGCGGATAGCATCCGGCTCGGCCCAGGTGACCTCAAGACCCAACAAGCCCGAAGCGATGAGGTGGTCCGAACCACCGTAAAGCGGCCGCACCGCCACCACATGAGATCCCCGCTGCTTCGCAGCCAAAAGACACGCCGTGAGGGCTGCCATGCCCGACGCGAAAGCCACGGATTCATCGGCGCCTTCAAGTTTGGCTAGAGCCTCTTCAAAGCGCCCCACCGTTGGGTTGTAGAGCCTCGAATAAACAGGGTTTCCCTTGTCCTGGCCCCCCATTGCCATCAGTTCCAGGCTCTCGCCCCCTCGCGCCAGATCCTTCAGTGGATAGGTACTGGAAAGATCCAAGGGCAGCGCGTGGACACCAAGAGAAGCTAGATCATCGCGGCCTGCGTGGACCGCCAGGGTTTCGAAGGAAAAAGAATCATTGAGCATCAGGGCCCCTCTGCAAGCAATCCATTGCATTCAGTTTGGGTTTCCATCAATTTGGTTTCAGCCGAATTGATTGCGGAGAAATGCCGTGGAAACCATTCTGGACCGAACAGATTTAAAAATATTGACCCTATTGCAGAAGAATGCTCGGTTATCCAACAAGGAGTTGGCTGCCGCCGTGGGCCTCGCGCCGTCGAGTTGCCTGACTCGAGTGCAACGATTACGCGAAGCCAAGGTACTGCGGGGCTTTCATGCGGACGTGGCACCAGAAGCCCTGGGCATTGGCCTTCAGGCCCTCATCGCCGTGCAACTGCAAAAACACAGCCGCCCTAAAGTGAAAGCCTTTTGGAAGCACCTGCATGCCTTGCCCGAGGTGCTGGCGGTATTCCACGTCACCGGCGATCACGACTTTCAGGTTCATGTGGCCGTGCGGGATACCCATCACCTGAGGGATCTAGCCTTGGATGCCTTCACCACCCGCCCCGAAGTAGCCCGCATCGTCACGAGCCTGATATTCGAGTCGTCACGCAAAACCGAATTACCGAAATTGTAAGGGAATGAGGAGGTGAGGCGGCTTTTAGCCTTAACCTGGATTTGCATGAATTTCGTAAGAATTGGGGTCTGCATGTTGACTGAGGATCAATTGAAGGGACTGCTCTCCGATCTAGAGGCAGACAATATCGAGCGCACAGAGTCAGTGAATAAGGCAGACAAATTTGGCCAGGCCATATGTGCGTTTGCAAATGATCTCCCCAATCACCACCAACCTGGCTACCTGCTCATCGGCGTGAAAGACGACGGAACGTTGTCTGGCTTGGCTGCAACAGATGAACTCTTGCAGAACCTCGGAGGCATTCGGTCCGATGGCAATGTCTTACCCCAACCGTTCATGAACGTAGCCAAGTTTTCTCTCCAAGGTGGTGATGTTGCCGTTGTAGAAGTGTTTCCGTCTGATCTGCCTCCAGTGCGCTACAAAGGCCGCGTTCACATTCGCGTGGGGCCACGTAGGGCAATCGCCAATGAACAAGAAGAGCGTGTCCTCTCAGAACGAAGAGTTGCTAGGGCGCGATCCTTTGATGCGCTCCCCTGCCGAGAGGCAACACTGGATGAGTTGGCATTGGGCCAATTCGACGCTTATCGCCGCGAGGCGATTGATCCTGAGACGGTCAAAGCCAACAACCGATCAGTCGAACAGCAATTGGCATCTCTCCGATTATATGACCCAGAGCGAGCTTGCCCAACCCATGCGGGAATTCTGCTGTTCGGAAAAAACCCTCGATTTTTCCTGCCAGGAGCCTACGTCCAATACCTGAAACTTCCTGGTGTGGACCTCACTGACGTGCCGGACGACCAAGCGGAAATTTCTGGTGATCTTCATTCTGTGCTTCGTGAACTGGAAGGCAGACTGAAGCTACTCATTCAAACAACCATGAGACCCGTAAGCGCACTGGAGGAGAAGCTGTCTCCGGATTATCCAGAATGGGCTTTGCGGGAACTCTTGATGAACGCCGTCATGCATCGCAATTACGACAGCAACACACCCATCCGCTTTTATGCCTTCAGCGATCACATCGAAGTTCAGAGCCCAGGCGGATTGTACGGTGAGGCCACGCCGGAAAATTTCCCGACTCGCAACAGCTATCGTAATCCCGTGATTGCCGAAGCGATGAAATCCCTCGGATTCGTGAATCGGTTCGGCTACGGCGTTCAGCGTGCGCAGGCGCTATTGGCAGAAAATGGCAATCCGCCTGCCCAATTCGAGTTTGACGAGCACGCTGTATTGGTCAAAATTTTCAGGAGGCCAGCATGAAGACCGTTGCCTTCTTCAATAACAAGGGTGGTGTAGGGAAAACTTCCCTCGTCTACCACCTCGCATGGATGTTCGCAGACCACGGCATTAAGACAATGGCTGTTGACCTGGATCCCCAAGCCAACCTCACTGCCATGTTTCTCGATGAGGATCGCCTGGAAAGCCTGTGGCCCGATGATGAGCACCCTGACACCGTTTACGGCGCGCTCCGCCCAATTTTGCGCGGCACTGGCGACATCGCCGAACCCCACGTGGAGAAAATCATCGATCTGCTCGGTCTCATTCCCGGCGATCTGGGTTTGTCTCGGTTTGAGGACAAGCTTTCGGATGCTTGGCCTCGTTGCCAACTAAGCGATGAATCCGCCTTTCGTACCATGACGGCGTTTCATCGGCTTGTTCAACGTGGTGCGGATTCGGGAGCGGAACTGGTATTGATTGATGTCGGTCCAAACCTGGGAGCCATCAATCGCTCGGCTTTGATTGCCTCGGATCAGGTTTGCCTGCCGCTGGCGCCGGACCTGTTTTCTCTGCAAGGTCTCAAGAATCTGGGACCGACTCTGCGAGAGTGGCGGAGTGTCTGGTCCAACCTCTTGACGAAGGCACCGAATGACCTACCAATGCCTAACGGCA
>JAYVXV010000273.1:0-3877 GCA_043784905.1 Holophagaceae bacterium
CGGCGAGGCTCTGCGACTGGCTCAACCTGGCGACCAAGTGCTGCTGAGCCCCGCCTGCGCAAGCTTCGATCAGTTCAAACATTTTGAAGAACGAGGCGAGCGATTTGAAGCGTTAGTGAACGCGTGGATTTCCAACTGACACGGATTCGCGTTCAAAAAAATGGATTCACCACAGAGACACAGAGGACTCAGGGAACTGCTGATATGGATATGAGTCCAAAAAGATAAAAATATCCGCCAAGACACCCATTGGCCCGTCATGTGGCAGCCTCACCAAGCGACTCCAGGTCGAAATTCTCGATTTTTCATCTGTGTGAATCTGCGGAATCTGTGGTTCCACTTTTTTTTCGGACGCAATCCGGTATGACCTGAAAATTCACCCGCTCATGCCATCCAGCACGGCGTCAATGTCGGCGGCCAATTGATAATCCTTGTCCGTAATACCACCGGCGTCGTGGGTGGTGAGGTGGACACGGACATAGCCCCAACCGAATTCGATGTCCGGGTGATGGCCTGCGGTTTCGGAGGGTTCCACAAGGGCGCTTGCGATCTTGAAAGCCGAGACGAAATCTGCCGTCTTAATGTCGAGATGCAGGGCATTGTCGCGCTCGATCCAGCTCATGGCTGTCTCCTACTGGGGCCTCAAGCTAAGGCTTAGATCAATACTAATCCAGGGGTGCCCGGAGCGGGAACGCCTTCGATTTTGCTCGGAGCACCACTCACGGGCTGGAGCAGTTCGTGGATCTCTTCAAGCAAAAGCCAATCCACCTTTGCAGCCTCCGCCATCGAGTGAAGCCGCGTCACATCCAGTTTTCCCTGTTCGCGCATGGCTCGGACTTCTTCGTACATCGCGGCGAAAGATGGGCTCAGGGCCCCGGCTTTCTGGGCCCGAGCATGGGCTTCCGCATCCCCCTCGGAGGACGCATTCTGCTCGCCGAAATAACGATCCCAGGTGGCTGGATCCGCGGGTCCGCCAGCAACCGATGGCAACATCTCACTGGTGAAGACGAAGGCGGTGCGAGGCAGTTCAAGATCACGACCACCCAGGTGTGCACGGAGATTGACGGTTTCAAAGCCCCCCAGGGAAAAACCCGTAAGGTGAAGGCCCGAATCAAAAATTACATCAAAGGGCCCGTGTTCAGGCAAGACGTTGGCGCCAAAAATAATCAGCGCCGGAACGGAAGATGGTTTGCCGATCACCTGGGCATTTCGGGACTGGAGGATGGTTCCTTGCAGCAGGGTAAGGGCGGTTTCCATTCCAGTTCCCGTGCGGTGGATGCCTGGGATGACCCGGCTTACGGCACCTGTGATTTCAAGGCCGCTGGAAAGGGTCAGGTGATTTACGGTGCCGGCCCTCAGAGCTTCTTGCAGGCCGAAATCTCCGCCGCGCTTCCAGGCCATGCCGGCTTCGAATTCCTCCAGGACTTCGAATAGATGATCAAAGTCCCGCGCCACGAAAAGCTGTGGTTGCATGGTGGTGATGTCGAATTCTGTATCCGCACAACCAAGGCTATGCGGAACTTTTTTCACAGACTCCGTCAGGCAGTGGTGGGCCTCTCCGATGGAGGACAGCAGCCCCGCGCCGTAGATTTTTGGACTCGCAAGCTCACCCACCAACCCATATTCCGCAGTCCACCAATAGAGCCGCGAAGCTCGCGTATTTTCGCTAACGTAGCGACGGCTGGCGGAGGCCGCCCTAAGCCGCGCTTCGGCGTGATGACGATCTTCCTCCGTGGCGGTTGGGTCTTCCTTTACCACGCTGAGATGACGGATGGCCTCAAAGACCGCCTGATCTTCGAGCGAAGCAATGGCTTTGAAACCCACCATGCCGCAGCGCTTCAGGTACTCCGCATAGCGACCATCCGCAACAATCGGCGCATGGCCAGCGCTTTCGTGGACGATGTCGGGCGCGGGCGTGTACTCCACATGCTCGAAGGTGCGAATATCTGCGGCGATGGCCAGCACGCCCAAGGCCTGAAGTTCGGTAAACACGGCGGGCGGGATGAATCCGCGCACGGCCACGGCGCTCCAGCCGAGTTTCTCCAATTTCTCATTCATGTCGTCCAGGCTCGGAATACGCTCCACACCAATGCCCGTGGCTTCAAGCCCACGCAGGTAGCTATCGTGCGCCTTATCACTCAAATGCTGAGTGAGACGGCGCAGAATGTGCCTCCAAACCGCTTGATCTCGCGGCGTATAAGCCGCGTAGTCCTGCGCCACCACGAACCTGCGGAGGTGCGCGGGAAGTCGTGCGATGGCGCTTTCGGTGGGGGTCATGTCAACTCCAGACCTTAATATGGGGCTCTGGAGCTGTGTTGGAAATTCAAAAAAGATCGGCTTTATGGTTGTTTTTTCGACGATCTTCGAAATCGGGCCAAGCGCGCTTTTAGAAAGCCAAGACAAGCCAAGGCCTCTGCCCTTGCACCACCAGTGGGTTCCAAGGCCACGACTTCCACAAATTGCGGCACTTTCTCGCGCAGTTTCCAGACCCGAAGATCGCTTGGAAATGGCGCCAGCGGCCTCAGGTCCGGCGCGATGGCACAGGCACCATAGGCACGCAGGGCCGGATAAAGCTGAAGGAAGCTCTCCACCCGGGCGGATTCATTTACCTTGATGCCGGCGTCAGTGAATCTTTGGCTGTTGGCCCCGCCATAAGGATCGTCTCGCAGCCAATCTACGAAAGAGAGATGGTCGAGATCGGATACTTTCACGTGGGCCTGTTTCCCGAATCGTTTCTCGGCTGATGACCCTGGAGCGGCCAGCACCACGAAGGGAAGGCGCGCCAAAACCTGACTTTCCACCCCACGATGCGGCGGTAGCGGCGTGAATCCGAGGGCCAGGTCCAGTTGACGGGTCTGTACCTGCCGCACGAGGTCAAAGGCCCCACCAAAGCTTGCTTCCAATTTGATGTCGCGCCGCGCCATTTCCGCCGTAATGCCATCCAGCAACGCAATGGACAGGGTGGGATTCAGCCCCAGGCGGAGATTCGGCTCCAAGCTTGCAAAATCTTGTAATCGTTTCAGGTCCAGTTGGTGGAGCGGGCCTTGGGTCGCGGCGTAAAGTCTCTCGCCGCGCGGCGTGAGCTTGAGCCTTTTCCCCGGTCCCCGGTCTAAAAGCGGCTCGCCGCTGGTGACAGCATCCTCCAATGCCCTTAGGTGCTCGCTCACCACACTGCGCACCACCCCCAAATGCTGCGCAGCACCATCCAGGGTCCCCGTCTCCACAGTGGTGACGAAGGACTCTAACCAGGTTAGGTGGCGCTGTAGTTTGGGCGGCGGCATGGGAGGATTATGCCGCCATGAATGACCCATGACGAACTCCACTCGCTCTGCACTAGACTATTCAAACAACCTGGAGCAGCCGTGCGGTGTGTCGTGGCGAATTGGAAGATGAATCTCCTTTTCGGAGAGGCGTCCAATTTTTGCGCCTCATTCGCCAAGTATTACAACCCAGTAGAAGACGTGCGCGTGGGCATCGCGCCGCCGACGGTATTACTGTGGACCATTCATTCCCAGTTGCGGGAGCGCGGCGTGACGACCTTCGCGCAGAACGGACACTCCGAACCCAAGGGCGCGTTCACGGGTGAAATGTCGATGAGCCAAATCCGCGACGCGGCCTGCAGCGGCGTGATCCTCGGTCACAGCGAACGACGGCAGATGTTTGGCGAAACAGACGAGGCCCTGACCAAAAAGGTCGCCGCAGCCCAGGCCAACAAACTGCTACCTCTACTCTGCATCGGTGAAACCCTGGCGGAGCGCGAACGGGAACAAACCATCAGTGTCTTGCAGGCGCAGCTCTCCGTGTTGAAGGGCGCTTCCGCAGGCCCAACGTGGGTGGCTTATGAGCCGATCTGGGCCATCGGCACGGGACGCACCGC
>JAYVXV010000274.1:0-12319 GCA_043784905.1 Holophagaceae bacterium
ATCGGAGATGGCGCAGGGTTCGGGGAATCGCGGGCGCAAAGTGGGCCTTTTTTCGCTTCATCAATTGGAATCCGAAGGTACCGAGCGCCTTAAAATTACGTTGCAGCGCCGATAGGTTCATTTCCTCCCACAGCGTCGCATCGGACCATCCTAATTCGTCGCGCACATGGCGCAGAAGCAGTCCCCCAGCCTCTTTCGACCAATCCCAATAGCCATCAAAATAAATGGAAGCCAGATCGTAGGTGGCCGCTCCTCGCCGGGCATCCTGAAAATCAATGACCACTAAGCGATCACCCTGGACCATCAAATTACGCACATGAAAATCACGGTGGGCCAGAAACTGGGCCCGTGGGGCGAGGCTTTCGTGAAGATCCTCCATCAGGCGGTCCAGCCATTTCGGCGGATCCTTTTGCAGAAATTCATGAAAGAAATTTGCTTGGCAATAGCCCCATTCAAAGTCCAGTTTTTCTTCATCGAAACTGCGGCCCATAAAAAAACTGTGAGAGGGCGCGCCCACGGTGAGAGGCCCCAACCAGGTGGCCAGGAGCCACCCCGCACGATCCGCCCAACGGCGCTCCTCCTCGGGATGCTCCATTAGACGGCGCTCTAACGAAATGTCCCCCAGGTCCTCTACCAGCAGGACGCGCTCTTCGTCCCACGTCTGAATAATGGTGGGCACACGCATCACCGGATCAAGGTAAGCGTGGAGCGCGCGGAATTCGAAATAGGTGGGATCGTTTCGGCCAGGTTCGTCGAGGGGATTTAGGACCACCAGCGCGGTGCCCAATTGAGGATGCTTCACCCGGACATACTGCCGCGCGCCCGCATCCCCACTGAGGGGGCGTGGATCGGTGCAACCCCATCTATCAAGAGCCAAGGAAAGTCGCGGGTCCATATACCTAGCTTAATCCCAGTCGGACTTGTCGGCCGGATTCCTCAAACCAGAGCCCATCGCGATCCACAAAGGCCGGATGGAGACGGGCTCCGGGGCCAAGGACGCAACGATCGAGATGGCCCGATGGCGTGGCGGTGGGATGGACATAACAACCAGGGATGCGGCCTTCCTGTTGCGGCGCCAATGATTCAGCCGCAGCCAATAGCGCGTTCGGCGTGCCGATTTCTCGCCATTCAAATGGCTCCGCAACCACACCCATGTGACCTCCCAATTGGGGAAGAAGGCTGCGCAGGTCCGACGGTCCATCTGGTAGCAGACGCAAGGCCCGCGCGGACCAGAAGCTGGCGCCGGTAAAGAGAAAGGGGCCCTGCCCTGTTTCGCCAGGCGGTAATACATGGCCTTTGACGTCGAGCCAAACTTTTGTCCAGGGACCACCGGGATGCGGCATCAACAGCCAACTGAGATCTGCGCCGGAGATCAGGTGCGCCGCACGGAACGGGGCCCAAGGCACGTCAGCCACGGCGTCGCCATTCCACACGGCCAAGGGGTCGGCGGCGCGCTCGCGAATGTGCAGCAGCCCCCCAGCCGAACCCATCAGCAACGGTTCATCGAAGCATTCAATCCCATGGGCGATGGCCTTCAATTTTTCAGGGAGAAGGTGCGCGTTGCATCCGATAGACGGGAATCCAGAGGCCCGAAGTGCGTCTGCACCCCATTGGAGCAGTGGTTTCCCCTTTAAGGTCCATGCGGGTTTTGGCAGCACTTGCGACAGGGGCCCCATGCGCGTGCCGAGCCCCGCCGTCAAGATGAAGGCATCAATTTCCTTCATGGTGGTCGCCCCTGGCTCTTTCATGGCGGTCACCGCCAGGCTTCAGCAGGAACTGGCTGGGCGCTAGGCCTCGCATGGCCAGCACGCGAATGCGCCATTGTTCGATCCTGAGCTCATCGCCCACACGCAACACGCGGCCCAGTTGCTCCTGAAAGTAACCCCCCAAGCTCACGGAGCCTTCTTCCACTGGGAGATCCAAATTCAAGTGGTCCACCAATTGTTCGAGCGTGACCGAACCTTGAGCCAGCCAAGCACCACCGCGAGTCTTGCGCAGCTGGATGGCTTCCCGATCGAACTCATCCTGGATTTCACCTACCAACTCTTCGAGCACATCCTCCAAGGTCACAAGGCCATCCACGCCGCCATGCTCATTGACCATCAAGGCCAGATGCTGTTTCTCTTTCTGAAATTCCAGCAGCAGATCCTGGATCAGTTTCATTTCCGGCACCAGCAGCGCGGGTCGCGCAAGGCGGCGGAGATCCACATCGCCATCGCGATCGTGAAGCTCCCACAACAGTTCTTTCAAGTGAATGATGCCGATGACCTGGTCGAGATCGCCGTCCACCAATGGTATGCGCGTGTGCGGCGAGTTGCGGGCCACGGACAAATTTTCGTCGAGGTTGCGACGAATATCGAAGCATACGACCTGAGTTCTTGGAATCGCGACTTCCTTGATGGTGCGTTTTGAAAATTCAAAAAGGTTCTCGATGAGTTCCCCACGGGAAAGGGTGAGCTGCCCGCGCTCCTGGCTTTGCTCCAGCATTCGTTTGAGCTCTTCCACGGAGGGTAGATGGGTATCTCCATCGTCTTCTCCATGGCCGAGGCCCAAGACGCTCTCCATCAGGCGGCTGAGCTTTTGTAATCCGAACGTAAAAGGCCGCATCATTTGGGACCACACCAACAGAGGCCGCGCGGTGCGTAGGGCCCACACGGTGGACTGCCGGATGGCGACGCCCCTTGGTACCAGTTCGGCCAGTACCACTTGCAAAATGGTGATGATGAGCAAGCCAAAGGCCGTTCCCATGAACCAAGCGACTTTGGGCCAAGGCATGAAGCCCAGCGCAGCATGGAACCACTCCACTAAGGCGGCCTCACCCGTGGCACCGAGCGCGATGGTAAGCAGCGTAATGGCCACTTGGATGCCACTAAGGTGGTGACCCAGCTCATGGTGAACTTGAAGGGCCAAATGGGCCCGCGGATCGGAGTCGAGCAGCTCTTCCAATTGGGTGGGGCGAACGCGTACCGCCGAGAACTCAGCCATCACGAAAAAGGCCGTCAGTCCAATCAGGACGGGTGAAGCAACGAGGGCGCCATGACTCATTGTAAGCTCATCGAAGGCTCATCGAATCATCGCAGGAATTATCCCTGCGCCAGATCCGCGCCCTTGCGGAGCTTCTCCAGTGCCTCGGCCATAATGGCCGATAGGGATTGCAGACGCTCCTGGCGTTCAGCCAATTGTCCGTTGAGAACCTGCTTGTCCCGGGACAATCCCTCGTGGGCATCCTGAAGATCCGCGAGCGATGTCTTGTGGGATTTCAGCTCGCTCTCTTTATCCGCGATGACCCGCTGCAATTCAACTCGCTCCGACTCGTGCTGGGCGGCTCCCTGATCCCATTCGCCCTTAGCCTGTTCGAAATGTCCGTGCAGTTCCTGCTTGGTGGCTTCGAGCGATTGTAAGGCTTCTTCCTTGCCACTCAACGCTTCACGGAGGGTTTCGACTTGGCTCGTCAGTTCTGCAGCCGTCGTTTGGTGCGTTTCGATTTCTTTGTCTTTGGCAACAATTTGCTTACCCAGCTCCACCAACTCGCGTCCTTGGCCCCGTACGGTGACTTCGAGCGCTGCCACTTCGCCAGCCACCATCTTGAGATTGGATTCGGCTTCGGCATGGGCTGCGGCCTTTTCCTCGTGGCGCGCCTGCAAATCAGCATGGGCTTCGACCAGTTGGTCGTGCTCAGTGATTTTCTGCGCCAGCGATTCCTGCGTGGCACCCTGTTCAGAGCGTATCTGGCTGAGGTTCGCTTCCACTTCGGAGAGCCTTGACGCCTTAGCTTGGACCTCCTGCAACGTGGTTTCCATGGCCTGCATCTGAGTGCCTAGGGCCTCGTGTTTATTCTTGTGGACATCCCGTTCCGCCTCCACTGCGGCCATCCCTTCGAGCTTGGTCTGGTCGTCCAGTGACTGCTGCTGAAATCGGTCCTTCTCCTTCAACAGGGTCATGACGCGGGTGGTCTTTTCGGCCATCTGATTGTTGAGGGCCTCCACCTGTTGCAGCAATTCGGTGCGCTCACCCATGGCTTCGCGAAGCTGATGTTTCAGGTTGTCTGCGTTTTCCTCTTTAGGCGATTCTTCGAGTTTTTTAAGGGAGGCTTCGGCATCCGCGAGACGTTGTTTCAAAACCTCGGCATCGGCTTGCCGCTTTTCCAAATCGTCGAGGTTCTGGGTCACCGAATCGTGACTGTGGCGCAGTTGGTCAAACTCAGTCTGCACCCGTCGAAGCTCCGCGTCTTTGGCTGCCACGACAGATTCCAATTCGCTCACCTGGGCTTCCAGCGCATAAACCTTGCTGTCGCTCGCCGCCAGGTTGGCCGCAGATTGACTAGGCGGCGACATCACGTGTTGCTGGATCATGGCCATGGAAATGGCGACCGTTTGATTGGACGCAGGGGCCGGACCTTCCACTTCGGAAGCGATGTCTGATTTCAAGCCATCCAGCCAGTCGTCGCCGAGGTCCGAATCCGCCAGATCGCCCAATGGGTTATCCGGATCCACGCTCCGCATGGGGACGAAGGGGTTCATCGCGGCCACCAAGGCGCTGGGTGCGATGGGCTTGTGCAGATATAAATCCGCGCGGCCCTTCAGGCTCTGGTGGCGGCGGTATTCCTCCTCCGTGGCCTTGGCGCTGATCATGGCGATCTTCACGTCGTTTAGCGCGGCATTTTTTCGGATGGCGGTGCAAAGCGCGTAGCCCTTGTTGTCCGCCACTTCGACACAAATCAAAACGGCAGCGAATTGGCCCGACTCCAATTTTCCAATCACGCCATCGGGGCTCTGAGCCACCTCAGTTTCAAAGGCTGCTTCGAGACTGACCTGCTGCTCCTTCAAGAAGGGGCGGTCATTGTCCACGATCAGGAATCGCTGACCCATGATGGGATCCTCAAGGAGATGAGCTTTTCACTGTAGCCGAAGCCGGATGAAAAAAATGCCGCCGGGTTAGAAACCCGGCGGCAGGTTCATCCTACTAAACGTCAGCAGGGTGGGATGTGGGGTCAGCGGGGCAGGATTGCAAAGGTCCGTTGGCCGTTGGCCTGGGGAGCCTGGATCAATACCAACAAGGCGCGGCCCTTGGCTTTGGCGGCCTCGGCCATAAATTCCTGCACATTCGAGACCGCCTTTGTGCCCACCGCCGTGATGATGAAGCCGGGTTGCAGTCCTTTCTCTGAAGCGTCCGAACGAGCGGAGACGTAAGTCACCACCACCCCTTTTTTGTCCTCGGCCACACCAAACAGCTGGCGATTGGCGGGCGTGATGTTTTCAACCTTCAATCCATAATTCTTTTCCAGATTGAAACCCGATTCATTTTTGGAGCCGCTGTCAGGGGCCCCGCCATCAGAGTCTCCCACGCTGGCCTGGACTTCCAACGCATTGCGATCCCCAAGCATCACTGAAATCTCACGGGATTTTTTATCCCGAATGATGGAAAGTTTTACCGTATCCCCGGCCCGGTGTCCCGCAATGATCCCCACTAGGTCCGAAGGCGTTTTCACGGGCTTCCCATCCACCGCCGTCACCACGTCCAGCCGCTGCACGCCAGCCTTATCCGCCGCTTGGCCACGGGTGATGTCGCTCACGACAATGCCTTCCTGCACACCCAATGCATCTTGAAATCCTTTCTCCAGTTCGCCCGGCTGGAGACCCAACAAACCCCGGCTCACAGGGCGGCCCGCCCGCAGATCCTTAATGGCCCGCTGGATCAACGCTGAAGGCACCGCGAAGCCGATGTTCTGTCCGTCGGCACGGATCATGGTGTTGATGCCGATGATCTCGCCACGGAGATTCAGCAGCGGGCCGCCGGAATTCCCCCGGTTGATGGCGGCGTCAGTCTGAAGAAAAGAATCCAACCCGCCCGTAATGTTTCGCCCCTTTGCACTGATGATGCCCTGGGTCACGGTGTGTTCCAGACCCAACGGGTTCCCAATGGCCACGACCCATTCGCCGATGCGCATGGCATCTGAATCGCCGAGCTTGGCATAGGGCAAATGACTGGCCTCGATCTTCACCAAAGCGATGTCCAATTCTTTGTCCCGCCCCAACACCTTGGCCTTATAACTTTTCCCATCAGAAGTTTTCACTTCCAGCGTGGTATCCGAGGCGCCACGGTAATCCTCAACCACGTGGTTATTGGTGAGAATCTCGCCATCCGCCGAAATAAGCACGCCGCTGCCGCTGCTCTCGGCCTTTTGCACATCATCCTGCTGGCCCGGTTGTCCCCGCCGCTGTTGGGGACGTTGGCCTTGGCCAAAGAAAAAATTGTAAAAATCATCCCCGCCGAAGGGATCCGTGGCCCGGGGCACCTTCACAAAGCCTCTGTTATTGATGGCCACCACCGTGGGATTAAGTTTTTCGGCCACGTCTGCGATGGGTGGCAGGCGATCCAACGCGGCAACATTCACCGTCACCGGTCGTTCCTCCTGCGCGCTGGCCACCCAACCATGGCTGAGCCCCATGCCCACACCCATGCAAGCCGCCGCGAAGGCCGAAAGCCCTACGATTTGTTTCACTTGGCGATTCATTCAAAAACCCCCTATTCCAAGGCCCCTTCGTCTGGGGCATTTCACTGGTGACCTAAGTCTACGAAAGGTTTCGGCGCACGCCTAAGCCGTCGCGAAAAAATAGCTTTGTCATGGTGAAAGTGGCCCGGCATAAGGGGCCGTAACAAAATACCCAGAAGCGCATTGGTTATTTCGTAACGGTCCCTAAAATGACATACCACCTCTGGCCTTCCTGCTCCTTCCACGTTAACCTGTAGGGTCCATGGCGGCCGTAGTTCAGTTGGTTAGAGCACTGGATTGTGATTCCAGACGTCGCGGGTTCGAGTCCCGTCGGCCGCCCCAATAGCCCCGCAAAGCGGGGTTTTTTTGTGGGGCGGTCGGCGGGACTCGAATCACAGAAGGCTTAGGTCGCGTTTTGGAGGCCGTAGAGCGCGAGAGCGATCGCAGGCAGGAAGCGATCTTAGCCTTCGTGCGGCGGGCACCCCAATCGGCCCCCATCTTGTATCTTAAAAGATGGGTTCCTAGGGAGAGGATCGTGATCGCAGAACAGTTGGTGGCCTTAGGCGCGGAACATCAACAGGCAGGCCGCATTCGTGAAGCCGAAGCCTTGTATCGGCGGGCGCTTCAGAACGATTCCCATCAGCCTGAGGCCCATTGCAATCTAGGCATCCTCGCCCACCAAGCCGGCCGTTTCCAAGAATCCCTCAGCCATCTGAATGAAGCCATCCGATTGCGACCACATTTCGCCCTAGCCCTGACCAACCTGGGCGTTGTCCTCCGTAGCCTCGGGCGCTACGACGAAGCTTTGGAAATGCAGCAGCAAGCCTTGGCCTTGGCCCCAGGTTCGGCCGTGATCCATCACAATCTCGGAACCCTATTACGAAGTTCCCAGCGTCTGGATGAGGCCCAGGCGGCCTTTGAGGAGGCCTTGCGCCTGAAGCCAGGATTCCCCGATGCGGCCTTTGGTCTCTCGGCCCTTCATCTGCTGCGCGGTGATTTTGAAATGGGGTTCCAACAATACGAGTGTCGCTGGGATCTGGAAGGCGGCAAGGGCCGACGATCTTTTTCTGCGCCCACCTGGAAGGGTGAATCTTTGAAAGGAAAAACCCTGTTGCTTTGGGCCGAACAGGGCCTCGGGGATTCCATCCAATTCGTCCGCATGGCCAAATGCATTTCCGAGGGTCGAGTCCTGCTTGAAGCCCCGCTACCCCTAGCGGAACTGTTCAAAACGGCGGAAGGCATTTCCGAGATCATTCCCGCCGGGGCAACGCTCCCAACCACCGATTTCCAACTGCCACTGTTGAGCCTCCCACGGCTACTAAATCTAAAGCCCGAGACGATTCCTGGAGACGTTCCCTACCTACGACCGGATCCAGAAAAAGTTCGAGCCTGGCAAGATCGGCTTGCAACAAGGCTCGGGCCGCGCATCGGTTTGTGCTGGCGAGGTAGTTCTACGTTTGTCACCAACCGGGAGCGGTCCATCCCGGCTGCGATCCTGCGGGACCAGCTTCCCCTGGATCGCTATACCTGGATCGGGCTTTGCAAAGACGCCCCTGCTGCGGATCTGGAGGCCCTGCCAGAAGTCCTTCACGTCGGCCCCGAATTAAATAGCATGGCGGATACCGCCGCCTTGATTTCATGCCTCGACCTGGTCATCACCACGGACACTTCGGTCGCACATCTATCCGGAGCCCTGGGCGCGAAGACCTGCGTTCTGCTAAGCCATAGCGCGGATTGGCGATGGATGTTGGATCGAACGGACTCGCCCTGGTATCCGACCATGCGTCTGTTCCGCCAAGCCAATCTCAACGCGTGGGAGAGCTGCTTAAATCAGGTGGTGGAAGGCCTCGATTTTTAGGAGCTGGAACCAATCCTGAGCCCAAATCATTCTTCGGGGATGCACATCCACCCTTTCACTCCGAGCCGACACGTTTTGGCGCTTCCGGTTTTGATGCTTGGGTCAATCTCATCATTCCCGATGATCGCCCAGGGGCTTGCCCAGCATGGCTCCGCGCTATTCAGGCTCACGCCCGAGGAGCAGCCCGCGTGGCAGCTCTGGTTTGAAGTCGGGCCTTGGTCCCAGGACTTCCGAAACATCTGGGATCCTCGATTTGGTCGCCTACTCCTGGCTGGTTTGGGTGGGGGGACACTCCGAAAAGAAGCCTGGGGGCGACTCCTCAGCAGCGCCGATCTCAAGCCCGAATCCACTCGCTGGGTGCTTCAGGATCCTCTCGGAAAGATCCAGGCTTCGGGTTCGGGTCTGCCCAGCGCCGAAGTGCTGGAAACGACCTTGCGCAAGGTCATGGGCGCGCTTCCTTGGGACGCTCTGGAAGCGGTTCTCCGCGAGGAGCCCCAGCATGGCGAAGGCAGACTGGTCATGGCGGAATGGGCCCTTATGTCCGGTGCATGGGAGTCGCGCTTCTCCGCCAGTCGGGTGGCCTTGGCGACGGATGCCATGAATAAACTCTTGGCCATTCCGGATTGGCCGAGCCAGCTTGATCTCAATGGCGAGGAAGCCGCGGGCCGACTGGGGGCTCAACTGAAACGCCGCGATTCCAATGCTCCCATCGAGCGCATGGCGACCGAAGTGCTCGAGGCCCTTCGCGCCGACCCAGCCAACGAGCTCCTTCAGCGCAATCTCGCTTTTCTTATACCCCTGCTCTCCAGCAATCAGGCCGAGCGAATGGTGGGGGATTTGGAATCCGTGAAGCCGCTGCCAGGGCAGGCGTGGCCTCCTCTGCTCTTGGTCCATCCAGTGGTCTATTTTTTTCAAAAACAAAAAAAGTGGATGGAAGTTCGACACCATGCGGCGGATTGGTCTCGACCCGTGGATCGTCTTTTCCTGAATCCTCGAACCTGGGATGAGCGCGTTCGGCGAGAAGCCACGCTGCGGGCCTATGGGTTCCAGGCGGATAGTTGGATTGATGGGTGGGACGTGCTACAGCCCGCCCTGGACTCGCTTCGCAAAGAGTCGGGAGCGAACTACCGCGACGTTGCGAAGCTGATGCTTGCAGGAGCCCACCTTCCGGATGATCCAGAGTTGGTGAAAGAACTTCGGGATCTCGCGAATCGTCCCTCCTTGCCGACGCCCCCTCGTTCCGCGCCCTTGCCACCCTGGCGTCTCAAGGCGCGAACGCCCGCGGATCTGACGCATCTCAAAGCGGTCTTTGATACGCGAATGGGCCTGCTGCCCTGGCTTCCGGTGGAACGCACTTTTGAGCTGAAAGCCGATCTTTCGTCGGCGGTGACGGTTTCGCTGGGGGCGGAAACCGTGGACGTGGGACAAGAATTCCCCGTCCCCGAAACCTTGGCGGACCTGCTACGCGCCTCGCGGCCAGGTCGGCTATTCGTCGCGTCGGACCATGTGGCGGAAGATCCCGAGGCGCCGGGTCCACGCTTCCAGCGAATGGAATTGCTTTTGGAAAGGATGCCCGTCCGGGAAGCAGAAACCGTGCTTGCCGAAGATCTCAGTCGCTTGAGCTTGGGCGCAGATGTTAAGACCTGGGACCTGGACGAAAATCTGTGGTTCTCATCGGCCAAAAGAGCGATCCCCGACGTGGAAGATCGGCTCCGGCACTGGCCCCTGGACGCTCCGCGCTGGGCGGCACTCGCTTTCTGGACTTCGTTCATCCCCAGCCACCGGGGACCCATCATGCTCGCCGAACAACTTCCGAGTTGGAAATCGGGGCTCGGATTTTCGCTCTGCCTGCCGGCAGAACTCCACGCAAAAGTAGGTGATCAACTTCAATCCCGACACGCATGGCTGCAGATGTGCGCCTGGTTTGAACCGGCCTGGGATCAATTGCGAGGCCTTAAATCCACCGACCCGCGTCGAACCCCATTGATGAAGGAATTGGGGCCGGTGCTGACATCCTTCCTGGATCGTGCCTACGCGGCGCTGGGACGGGCTGGTGAGCGTGCGGGATTGAAAGATGAGTGGAGGCGGCTGCAGGCGCCCTGACGAGAATTTTGTGTTTGTCATCGGCTCCAGACTTCAGGCCTCGGACGTCAGGCTTCATGGTTGGGAGTCGCTTCGTATGTTTGTAGAACGAAATGATCCATCCCCAACCAGCAACGAGGCCTGATGTCTGAAGCCCGAAGTCTAGCCCATGGCCTCCACCAGTTTTTCGCGGCGCTGATCCAGGTAAATTGCGAAGGTTGGCAACATCTGCCGATAAATCAGGGCGCAGATGCCAAATAGTGCAGCCATGAGCGGAAGCAGCAGGGACGGGGCTTTCCAAACGCATAGGACGAAGATTCCACCGAAAAAAATGGAATTCAGAATGCCCGTACCTAGAGAAATCAAGACGATGGGCAGAGGCATGGACCCGCTTTTTAAACTGTTCCGGGGCATGGGGCGAGGCATCCAGCAGGACGTCCAATGTCCCAAACCCATCTGCACAAAAAAGAAGCAACCCGCCAAACAAATTCCCGCCCCCATTTCGAGGAAAGACGGTCGCAACAGCCATCCCATCAACAGCAGCAACAGCGCGGTTTGAAGACCCTGGAATACGGCGAGTCCGCCCAGTTTTCCCAGCAGGATATCCCGGGAGCGAATGGGCAATAGCATGAGCGATTTCACACCATGGCCGTCCAGTCCGAATTGGTTGAATTGCATTTGATTGGCCGTGAGCGCCATGTAGGCGAAGGCACTGGGCAGCGCCCAAAGCGTTTGGCCGTGCATGCGCGCGAAGGGCCCCTTGATGAGCACCACGGTCATGATCGGCATGACCAGCCCAAAACGCCCGAACTGGCTGCCCATCAGGGTCTTCCAGTGCAGCCTCGCGATGCCGGCGGCGGGGCTTTGGAAGGTCCACAATTTTTCAGCGCCCTTATTTGAGCTGTGGATTTCAAAGGTATGGGGATCGGCTTCGCGCTCCATGATTCGAGCCACCAGGACCAGCGCCAGGGCGAGCAACAGAAGAGGGATGATCTGGTGCGCCAGACCTGAACCCCAATGTCCCATGGCGGCATCTCGAATTCCCCGCGCTGCATGCGTGCTGGGCCAGGCCCCAATAAAAGCGAGGAAGGTGTTTCCGAGCTGTTTGATGCTGGCCAGACGCTCGGGTGTGATCGCGGCGCTCAGGCGCTCGCCTTGTTTGGCTCCGAGTTGTTTGGGGAGCATGGATACCGAGACCGAGAGAATCCAGAAAACCAATCCAAAAAGCAGCAGTGCGGTTTTCATTCGTTTCATCAGCGCTGCTGCCAGGCTTGCCACCAGATGTTGGGTCAACAACATCCATAGCATCGCTTGAACCCAAAAAACCAAGGCGAAGGGAAGCAAGGTGGGCCTTGCAAAACCAAGCCCCAGGGCGAAACACAGCGCACCGAAACCAGCCATGGCGGGCAGCAGATCGGCAATGCCCGCCACCATTTCTGCTGCGAATAGTTGACGAAGTTTTAAGGGGTAGACGCGATAGCTTTCCCAGGTGAGTGCCTTGGTGCCACCGAGAATTCCACCCACCGTACCGACGAATATCGCGCCGATTCCAAAGGTGCCCCCGAGAATAAATGGCGAGGACCAATGATTCACATTCGCGCCAAGCGTATAGCCACCCATGGCGGCGATGGCGAGAATAGGCAATCCCGCGAAAATCACTAGCAGGGCCAGGCCCATCACAAGTCCCCAGCGCCCGTTCTTACCCATCTCTTTCGCGGTGCGGTTCCAGGTCGCCTGGACATGGGCGGAGAGCACTGCGCGGAAAGGAGAGACCGACGAAACGCTTATAGCCACGATAATTCTCCGGTCTGCGCACCCCCAACGAGATCCACAAAAAGATTCTCCAGGCTCTCACCATTGGCCCCGCGCCGCAGATCATCCAGGGA
>JAYVXV010000275.1:0-3865 GCA_043784905.1 Holophagaceae bacterium
CCAGGAAGTCCTGGAAAAGGGCCTCAAGGTCATGGACGCTGCCGCCATCGCGCTATGCATGGAAAACAAGTTGCCTATCCTCGTCTTCGACATGATGAAAGCAGGCAACCTCATTGCTGCGGTGAACGGTGAGGTGGTGGGAACGCTGGTGAATTGATGGGCTGTAGGTAATGGGCCATGAGAATGCGCCTGTGACTTAAAAGCCAACCTGCACTGGGGCCTTTGATTTTTTTTCTCTTATCCCTTTCCTAATATCCATGGCGAGGACCAGCACCATTAGTGAGGCCAGCAGGACGAAGCCTGCCATAAGGATGCGCTCCTTCACCGCGATGCTCAGGTCGCGACCGCGGATGCGCTCGAAGCCCAGCATGGCCACGTGGCCCCCATCCAGAAAAGGGATGGGCAGGGCGTTGAGCACGGCGAGATTCATGGAGATCAATGCGGTGATGGTGAGGAAAACCACCCATCCCGCCTTGGCAGCCTCGCTGCCGATTTTGGCGATGGCGATGGGGCCGCCCAATTCATTGAGGTTGGCGCGGAAGGTGAAGAGGCGGGCGTAGCCCATGAAGGTTTCCTTGGCCATGAATGCCGATTCAAGCACTGCGCCCTTGGCGCCCTGCAAGAAGTCGCCGAAGGTCAAGGGACGGCGTTCATAACGGAAAAGGGAGGGCCCAAAGCCGATGCCGAGCTTGCCCATGCCGTCTTCGTTGCGCGTCGTCATATCCAAGTGCTGAGGCTTTTCATCCCGAAGAATTTCGAGCCCCAAAACCTGATCGGGCCGGGCGCGAATGAACGCAACAGCATCTTTGTCCGATGCGCCCGGAAATTTAAGATCACCCAAGGCGGTGATTTGATCGCCCGCCTGAAGGCCTGATTTTGCGGCGGGAGAATCTAGCACGACCTCCATCACCCGGAGTGGTGAAGGCAGCGCGATGGCCGTAGCGCGGGACTGATCGGTGGAAACAATGAAGAGCAACACCAACGTGGACGCGACGTTGAAAATAATGCCGCCGGAATAAAAGAGCATCCGCTTCCAGGTGGGCTGGGAGAGAAACCCGTGAGGGTCCTCGACGCCGGGCTCTTCTTCATTGAAGCCCAGCAGCTTCACATAGCCGCCCAAGGGCAGCGCCGAAAGCCGCACATCCGTCTCATGCCATTTGAAGCCCACCAGCCGTGGGCCGAAGCCAAGTGAGAAAACCTCCACCGGCAGCTTCATCCATTTGGCCACCAGAAAATGTCCCAGCTCGTGAACAAAAATGAGACCGCCGAGCATGACAACGGGGCCCCAAAATCCGACACCTGGAAAGGCCAGACCCAGGACGAAAACCGAAGGGACAAGAAAGAGCAAACGCTTCATTCGAAACTCGCGAGGTGGACCGCCTCAGCGCGACGCGATCCAGGACCTAGCATTGTCCCGCGCTATGGAATCTGCTGCCAGCACGACTTCCAAGGATGAGGCCGGCACCGACGAAAGCCTGGCCAGCACTTCGGCGTTGCAAGCTTGGATATTCCAAAATCCAATACGGCCTTCCAGGAAGGCAGCCACCGCAACTTCATTTGCTGCGTTAAGGATGGTCGGAGCCGTACCCCCGGCGCGAAGGGCTTGGTAGGCCAGCGCGAGACAGGGAAAACGCTCCAGATCGGGCGATTCAAAGCTCCAGGCCCGCGCCTGATTCCAGTCGTAGGGTTGAACGGGCCCCGAGCATTTCTCGGGATAGAGCAGGGTGTACTGGATGGGCAGCTTCATGTCGTTGGCCGAAACCTGGAGCTGATAAGTCCCGTCATGAAAGCCAACCATGGCGTGGACCTGACTTTGAGGGTGGACGGTCACTTGAATCTGGTCGGCGCTAAGGCCGAAAAGAACCGACGCCTCGATGACTTCCAGCCCCTTGTTCATCAACGTCGCGGAATCAATGGTGATCTTGGGTCCCATTTTCCAGGTGGGATGATTTAGCGCTTCATCACGCGTTGCGGCGCGAATTTTTTCAAGCGGCCATTCGCGGAAAGGCCCGCCACTGGCCGTGATGCGGACTTCTCGGATGCTTGAAGGATCGCGGCCATCCAGCAGTTGATGCAGCGCCGCATGCTCCGAATCCACTGGCAGCAACTCACCGCCACCCAATTCCATGGCCGTCCGCATCAAGGCACCGCCCACGACAAGCGATTCCTTGTTGGCTACGCAAACCCTTCGCCCCGCCCGCAGCGCGGCTTCGGTGCTCCGCAACCCCGTGGCGCCCACCACGGCGGCCACCACCGTATCTACCTCCGCGTGGAGCGCACAGGCCAACAAGCCTTCAGGCCCGAAATGAATTTCCGGTGAATAGCTTAGCTGGGCACGCAGCCAGGTCGCATCGGGTCCATCGCTCACCGACACGCAGCGAGGTTTGAATTGCTCGCACTGAGCCAGCATCAAGTCGCGATTGCGTCCCGCCGCCAACGCCACCACCGAAAGCCGCTCGGGATGGGCCCTGACTACATCGAGCGTGGATGCTCCAATGGAACCCGTCGAACCGAGGATGGCGAGGCGCCTCATGGCGCGGCCTGATGCCGGGCCCATTACCCCAGCCCGTGCACAAAATGCACGTACGCAAATAAGGCCGGAGCCGCGAAAATCAGGCTGTCCACGCGATCAAGGACACCGCCATGACCTGGGATACCGATGCCTGCGTCGCTATCTTTCACCATCGCACTGCGCTTCCAGGTGCTTTCCGCCAGGTCCCCGAGCTGCCCCACCGTGCCGAGCAATAGGCCCAGCGCGACCACGTCCACCAGGCTCCAATCCGGGCAAACGGTGGCCTTCATCAGGAAGGCGCCCAAGACGTTGCCTAGGTAGTTGCCGCCAAGGCCTTCCCAGGATTTCTTAGGGCTCACCTTCGGCGCGAGCTTATGTTTTCCGAAAAGGCTGCCGATGAAATAGGCCATCGTATCGCCGAGCCAGGTGATGACGTAGAGCGCCAGGATGAGGCGGCTGCCGGTCTTGGAAACCGTGCTGGATCCCAGCATGAAAAGGCGCTGCTGGAAGCCGAGCCCCAAGCCCATATAGAGGGCCGCCATCCAGGAAATGGCCTGGCTCGGCAAAGCCTTGTCCAGACGGTCATCAAAGAACAACGCGCCAAAGTGAATGAAGAGTCCTCCCAACATCAGTGCAAACCAAAGGGGCATGGAGTCCGGGTCCAGCAGTCGGTCGCCGATACTGGCGCGACTGGCGAAGAAGAAATGCATGAGCAACATCCAGCCCGCAGCCACTGCGGCGACCGTAGACGGGAAAAAGCCCATCTTGCGACCCAAAAAAGTCAGCTCTCGCACACCGGCGAAAATGCTGAGGCCCATCAGCGCGAAAAACAACAAATTGCCCGTGGTGGTACCGCCGCCCCAATAGAGCAGGCTGAGAAAGAACACCGCAAAAACCAGCGCCGTGCCAACCCGGACCATCAGGTTTTTTTGGTCGAAGATCGGCTTGCCCGCTGAGGCCTGTGTCGCCGTCTGCCCCGCCGTCTTACCCATTTGGGATCCGCCGGTTTTTGACATCGTTTTAGACATCGTCGTTACCCTCTCATGTCCTAAGCGGTTGTACCAAAAGTAAACGTGGTCATTGCGATGGCGATCCTGCATAAGGGCCGTAGCAAAATACCCAGAAAAGTACTGATTATTTCGTAACGGCTCCTAACTTCTTCAAAAAATCATAACCCGCCGAAGCGCCGCTCTCGCTGTTGGTAGACCTCGATGGCTTCGCGTAGCTGGGGACGACCAAAATCAGGCCAAAGGGTGTCGGTAACGTAAAACTCGGCATAGGCTGCCTGCCACAACAAAAAATTAGAGATTCTTAATTCGCCCGAAGTCCTGATGAGCAGGTCCACGTCCGGCG
>JAYVXV010000276.1:0-12251 GCA_043784905.1 Holophagaceae bacterium
TCGCCCGTGGCGCTGCACTCGAGATGGGTGACGTAGTTCATGGGAGGCTCCGCCTTCATTGAACGCGGTTTCCAGTCCATGAGCATCCGCTAAGGTGGATGAGGATGGCAAAAGGATGCTCACACCATGAAGCTTTTCATCTTCGATTTCGACGGCACCCTGGTGGACTCCAAGCCCATCATCGAGGCCGGCATGGCGCACACCCTCGATTTGTTGGGGTTTCCGAGCGACCTCATGCAGGAATGGCTGAAATACGTGGGCCTTCCCGTGGAGGAAGGCATCCGCCGGACGTTTCCCTTGGATGAATCCCTGACCCTGGAGCACGTGCTCACGACCTACCGCACCTTCGACCATCAGGGCCATGAGCCCCTGATCAAGGCCTTCGACGGCATCCCTGAACTCATCGCGGACCTCCATGCCCAGGGTCGCCCCATGGCCATCGCCACCTCCAAACGCAACCGGGGCCTGCGCCCCACCATGGAACGCCTGGGCTGGGACACTTGGTTCGAGCCCATCATCACGCCTGACGAGGTGGACCAAGGCAAGCCCCACCCGGAGAGCCTCCACCAGATCCTGGATAGGACCGGCAGGGAGCCCGAGGACTGCGTGATGGTGGGGGATACCCCCTTTGATATGGATATGGCCGCCGCGGCTGGCGTACCGGGCCTGGCGGTGGGCTATGGGATGTATTCCGGCGAGGCCCTGGCGGCGAGCCATCCTCGCTTCTATGCGCCCGACGTTTCGGCATTGCGGGATATTCTGTTGAGCTTATGAACAACCCATCCAAACAGCCTGGCCTAACCCATCTCGATTCTGAAGGCCGCCCCCGTATGGTGGATGTATCCGCAAAGACCCCCACTCGGCGTCGCGCAGTGGCCGCCGGTTGCCTGATCCTGGGTGAAGTCGAGGCCCAGGCCTTGGAATCGGGAACCCTCCCCAAGGGCGACCCCTGGAACCTGGCCCGCATCGGGGCGGTGAACGGTGTCAAACGCACGGCGGACATCATCCCCCTGGCGCATCCGCTATCTGTGGACGCTGTAAACGTGGAACACCACTGGGATTCAAGCACTCGCACCGCCTGGTTGAAGGTCGAGGTCTCTGTGGAATCCCGCACAGGCGTGGAGATGGAGGCCATGGCAGGGGTCTGCGGTGGTCTGTTGGTGCTCTACGACATGCTGAAAGCCTCAGGGCAGGACATGACCCTGGGTCCGGTACGGCTCCTGCTGAAGGAGGGAGGGCGTCGGGGGATCGTCACCGGCTCCATACAGGGCTATCCCTGGGAGGCTTGTTAAAAATAATTTTCAATTGCGGCTTTGGAATTCGGCGGGGTACTCTGGCCAGTCCCTAACGCGATCACTTCGGAGTTCGCACCCCCCATAACTGGAAGCAGGTTCGCCTGCTTCCCCAGTCCAAGGGCTCCAATGCGAAATACACTTCTGACGTTCGCGCTTGCGTCCCTTTCTGGGGTGATGAGCGCCGCACCTTCCCACTCCCATGCGTCTGCCCCCCACGCGTCCACCCATCGCGTCCGCAAGGGTGAAACTGCCGCCAGCATTGCCCGCAGCAATGGGTTGAGCTTGGCTCAACTCTCATCTTTGAATCCAAGGGTGAAGTTGTCTCGGCTTCAAGTGGGAAACACCTTGCATCTAGGGAAAACGCACCGTGCTTCAGCTGACCGAACCGAGGCCAAGGCGCTAGATACTATCGGCGCTTCAGGTGCTCATAGTTCTGTCCTGGCTTTGCCGCCTACTCCTAGGTTGCGAGAAACCGGGCTCATCCACCTCGAAAGGATGTTGCCCACCCCTATCGGCCCCGAGCTTGGACCTGTGAGCCAAGTATCCGAGGCACCCGCACCTGATTCACCCGATCATTTGGCTTCTAAGCTCCAGCCCATCCTTCCTGTTTTGGCTGTTGAAGCGACTTTGCCTTCCCAAATCGAATTTGTGGCTGCGGATCGAGAACATCTGGATTTGCTTTGGCCGGTTGAAACCCGAAGCATCAGTTCGGCCTGGGGCCCTCGAATGCGTAGCCATGTGGTGCGGGTGAGGAATCACCGCAAGCGAAGGGTGCGTTACCACGGCCGGCACAAGGGCATTGATTTAAACGCACCCATGGGCACTTCCGTTTACGCTGCCATGGATGGACGCGTGATTTATGTGGGCAAGAAAAAAGGCTACGGTAACTGCATCACCGTTGATCACGGCAACGGCGTACTTACCCATTACGCCCACCACCAAGCGAATCTTGTGGAAGAAGGTGACGTGGTCCGCCGGGGCCAAAAGATCGCCGAAGTGGGACGTACGGGAAATGCCACGGGTCCCCATCTGCATTTTGAATTGCGGATTGATGGTTCCCAGCGCAATCCCCTGCCCTTTCTGGATGATGAAGAAGAGATTTCATCCGACGTGATGGCGATGAACGCGAAAATTGGCGGTTCGCGGCGCTAAGCCAATCGGGAACTTTCTTCCTGCCCGACGGATCAAGGTAGGCCGGGCAACTCAACGAGAGCGCGCCTTCGGTGTGCATGATAGGCTCTAGGTTTTGACGAGGACGAGGCCATGGCATTTGAACACCTCAATCGAGGTTGGCAGTCAGTGCGATCTCTGGCACTGATCAGTGCGGCGGTCGCGTTTGGGCTCAGCTTTGGCTGCAAATCCAAATTTTCTAGTAATGGGCCTGCCGTTCCAGCCGGAAGTATCACTCTCTCGGGCAAAGTCACCTATGTCCGTGTCCCATTGGTGACGAACGCCAATGGGGTGCCCACAGGCCTCGAAACCAATACCGCGAATTTCAAGGATCTCCCGGCCCGCGGTGTTTTGGTGCGTGCTTATCAGGCAAAAGACGAAACCAATCCCGACGGAACCAAAACCCGCGTCTGGAAGACCACCGCTTCCGGTTTTACGGATACCACCGGAACCTACTCTTTCGTGGTATCCCAAGGCACGGACACTTTTTTGGAGACTTTCACGGTTTTCCAAAGCAGTGCGGTCCTGACGCGCATCATTGCCGATCCATCCGGCGTCAATAGCTCGGTTCCCCAGGCGGATCGTTTGCTCTATTCGTTGCGAAAAGGCGTGGACGGCAGCACACCCGCTGGGAATTCGACGCCCGGAACTCCAGCCACCGCGAATGCCACCGTGAATTTTGACGTGGGTATCACCGATAAGCTGTGGCTTTCGCCCTTGAATGCCTTTCAACCGGGAGTTGCCACACTGGAATCAGTCGGCACAGGCAGCCGCCCATTTGCCATCGGGGACACGACTGCGACCTTCGGTACGGCTTACATTGATGCGTCCACCGCGCCCGCTATTCTGGATCTGCACTACCACTCAGGCGTTTCAGAAACCCGGGGCTCTTTCATTGAACTGGACCGAACCAAATATCCCCTGGGCTATAATTCCACCGGCCCCTTTCATTATTTCGGGTCTTTGCGCGGAGCGGCGTCCAATGATGATGCCTGGGATGAAGGGGTGATCCTCCCCCTTCTCGGCCGCCGTTACCTTTTTGACCAACGGAGTTCAGTCCTTTTCCCCCCGGCGGCGGCTTTTCAGGACCTCAGTCCAGATCTGGCCATCATTGAGGGACTGGCGCCTGTCATGGCCGCGAATGCCCTAAAATCTCCGTATTTGGCAGATACTTCTGTCGCTGGAATTCAGGTGACTGACATCCGGGACCTGAGCACAACCCCCCTAAGCAAGCAAACCATCTACTCAGCCCCGAATACCATGGCTCTTGGCTGGGAACTGGTCCTGAAAGCCAATGGCATCGCCAGCCCTGGGACCGCGACGACCTGGACGACCATCAATGCTGTCGCGATGCACCGGTTTTTCGTTCTCACCTCCCCTGCCGATCTCACAGATATTCCCAACCTGTACCAACAGCTGGGGCGGCTGAAAGAAGCTAAGAATTCCACTGAGACCATTGACCTTGCCGCCATCTTCACAGATACGGCGATCTCAACCATCACTACACCTTTCCAAATCACCTGGCCGAGGCCTACCACGGGTGCGCTGAGCACATTCGTCACCAATTGGGCCGCAGACCCGAACACCACCCTGCCCCCCCTCCCCTTCACCATGTCGAACGCAGTCCAGGTGGCTGGTAGGTACCCAAATGTATCTCAAGGTGAAGTCGCCTATGCACGATTCACCCTGACCAAAGACACGGCTTTCAATTTAAAGATCATCAGTTCCATTGGGGCTTTACCGTCGGGAAGCACACTTCAAATCAACTTTCCCAGCACTGGGCTTTCCTACTCCTTTTCCGGCGATCCCTTAGCCACTCCGGTGCGAATCGTCCTTGGGGGGAGTCTCACCACACCACCCATTTATCCCGTACAGATCCGTCTACGAAGTCCCAACAATCTCGTACCTGACTTTGCCGTGACGGTACAACTAATAGCTGCAAACTAAGGTCGAAGGCACTCGTTCCGAGCAGAACAGAGACCCACCCAAGCATAACCGATGGCGATTTCGCCACCGGTTATGCTTGGGCGAATTCCTGCCCTGCCCACACCCGACTATGAACGCGTCATAAAAAACGGCCCCGCCAGAAGGCACGGGCCGTTCAAAGGTTGTTGGGATTGAAATCGAATTAGAACTTGAAGCCGAAATAGACGGAGACTGCGAACTGAGGCGCCTGGGACTTTACGCTGTTGTCATCCCATTGAACGGGGGGGATTGCCGTGTCCTGGTTCGCTTTCAGAAGCGCGAAAGAAGCGTCGAATCCAATGATGGGTGAAGTGCCTGCGGCCTTGAAGGCATAGTCCAGGCTCACGCGAGCCCAAGGTCGAACGTAAGTTTCGCTCTTGTCCACGGTGCCCGCACCTGACCCGCCTGAGGCCGAGCCATTCACCAACACCGGCCCGCTGGCATTCAACGATTCGCCCCGAGCTTCAAGGTGCGCACCGAGATTTAAACCCGGCGCCAGACTCCACATGTAGGCTCCCCCAACAGACCAATAGGAGTATTTAAACTTCACATTGGTCGTATCAAGGTTGCCGTTAGCAGTCGTCGGCTTGAAGGTGTACTTGGATGAAGATTGAAGGCGGCCACCCAACTCGTAGTATAGACCATTGACACCCGGTATTTCCCCCAAAAAGCGAAAGCCAAAGCCGATTTGACTATCGGCCTGGTCTTTAAAATCCGGGGAAGTGCGAATGATGATCTCTCTGGGGCGCGAAAATTCCGCATGGACTTGGATCCGGGACTCGCCACCCTGATCCGACGACTGGGCCGCGAGAGGCGCGGCCAGAAGGGCTGCGGTCAAAAAAGTGATGGTCTTCACGGAACCTCCGAGTGGGATTGTTTGACGGTCGGGAAGCATTGAGCAGGAAATGGACCATTCATGACGAATGGCACGTAAGAATCAAGGTGCCACAAACACGCGAGGGCTATTGGTGATCACGACATCCCAATAGAAATTGAACGGGACTTTGTGAGCGTAGGATAAATCGGAACTGGCATTGATGCTGATGGTAGCTGAGGCCGTCTTGATGGCATCGAGCCAGTCCGGGCGATTCAAAGGACGGGCCCCAGCGGGCGCATTGTTTTTCAGAATGGCTTTAGCCGCAAAGACCGTCAGGGTGGCGGTGCCCAACGTGGGCCGTAGTTCGACCGGAATGTCGAACCAGCAGTAACCGGGGCCCACCAGATCGGCGGGATGCGTTACATCCGGGACCACTGGCCCTTGAGCCGCAGTGTTGCCCGAGGGCAGATAAGTACGCGCATTGGTGAGAACCAGGTCCGTGACCTTTTGGGGATCGGCCGGGAAACTGCCAGGCAGCATGAAATGCTGTGCGCCTGCGCCAGTTACCAGTTCAACCACCCAGAAATCAGGCGCAACGGGATTCCCGGAAGCATCCTTCGTGGGGTTGAACCAGGTTACGCGATACCCGCCCGTTGCCGTGGGAACGACGGGAGTCCCATTGGCGCTGCGGCTACGTTTATCCACCACCACATCCTGGGGAGGAACGAACCCGAATGCAGAAGTTGCATCCGTCCCCGAGCCCGTGAATGCAATGGGGGGTTGGCCATTGACATCCGACTGCCAGGTCCTGGAGATCACCGAGCCATTGGCACCTGAGTAGAACGGGGTGTAAGCGGACCAGAAAAAGCGACCAACCCCTGATGTGCCTGGAGCTGTGCCAATGGCCACCGGGGAAGACGCGTCAAAAGTACCACCATTGGAAACCGTCAGATTGAATTGGCTATTGTCAGGAGTGATCCCGGTCGTCGTCATCGGCCAGGCAGTCGGTTTACTTCGCCGGAAATACGGGAAAGCTCCAAGGGCGAAATTCACATCCAGCCAGCTTAAAGAGGCTTGGTTCAGCACCAATGGCCGCGCCCAAACAGAAGACCAAAGGTACTCAGAATAAGAGAATACCGACCGCGTAGGTGCATAGGTCCGGATTGAATTTTGATAGGGTTTGCGATCCGGGTCATTGGCGTCATAGGGAATCAACAGGTTTTGAATTCCCCCTGCTAGTGGTGAATTCCCCGGTGAAGCGAAGACTGCGTTGTTGAAGAAGGGGCCAACTCCGGCCGCGACTTTCTGGGGCTTAAGATCCACCGTCAAGGAAGCGGCATTGGAACCCGCGAGGGTGATGTCGTAAGGGTCCGTCACGCCACCGGGAACCCTGAACGCTTGCATCGCTGAGGCAGCAAAGGTTTCGGAGGCCTGGGTGTCTCCAATATATTTGGTGTAATTCAAATTGAATCCCAAGGCTCCCGGATTCGCGACCGTGGTGGTTGGATCGGGGGTAGGAAGTTCGCCCAGGTCGGCAGTGCCCTGGCATTTCAGAATCATTAACCATTCAGCGAAGGACTGATTCCCAACCACATCAAAGCCGTAAATCACATTGTTAGACTGCACCCATTGGTTTAGAGCACCAAGGGTATCCCCGCCCACCACTGGAATGGCAAGACGATCAATCCACCGAGTATTCGGTGGGGTAACTCCGATGACGAGGGGGGTTGTCCCTACAATATGCCGCTGTTGAGGGTTTTGACCTTCAGGCGCGAAGCCCTGCCCGGTCACAATCTTTAGGGTCGGATTAAAGGGTGCTCCAACATTTTCAAAACCAAACGAGGAAGTATTCGGCAGCAGCGCGGTTCCCAGTGATGGATCGCGATAGGGGCCCGTTGGAGCATTCGGGATTCGGAGTAGATAACTTCGGGTATCGTCACCAAAAGCGGGAATCTGCACATAAAAGGGCAGGTTCGACCGCACCGGGATGCTTACTACGGCTTGCCCTGATTGATCTTGTACAGCGTAGTTATTGGTCTGGCCATCTTGGAAGATGCTGATGTTGGCGCCCAATCCGTCGGCTCCAGATTTGGCCGTGGAAACAGCGCTGTTGCCGTTGTTATCGGCTTTCTGGCGATAGAGGAAATTCAGCTTGAAGGTTTGAGTGTTAGTACCATCCACAATAATCCATTTGCGGAATGTCTTTGAATTGACCCCCGGTGCTGCAGAGGAATTGCGATTGAAAATATCGGTGACCGTCAACTGTGCCAAAAGCGGCGTAATCGAACCTGGATTTGCGTTAAAGATCACGGCTCCAGGGTTCAGGACATTCGACGTGGCAGGAATGCCACCCTGGAAGGTCCAGGCATAGGTCAAACCAGGGTCTCCGCTCCCAGGCGCAACGGCCGTACCGGCGAAAATGACTTTCCCACCCGAAGGAATCACCAACAGATCTGGATCATTTGGCCCTGGAGGGTTCCGGAGGCCAATACCTGGATTGCTGGGCAATTCCGTGCTGGAAGGCAGTGTGGCGCTCGCCTGAGGAGACGTAATGGATGCTGATGGGTACGTGTTGTAAGTGATGGAGAAAGTTCTTGTTTGCTGCTGGGCGTTGCCATTGTTCGTTCGGCCATCCGTGGCGTTGACCAGGATGATGGTATTGCGAGTGGTCGAGGTGAACGAATCCGGGAAAACATGGGTCAGACTTACGGCCACTCCCGCCGAAGTAATCCCGGTCGTTGGGGCAGTCGTCAGGGGAGTCCCATCGCCCCAGTCCACGGTGTAACTGACCACATCCGCATCCGCGTCCGTGACCGTGAAACCAAGATTCACCGGCTTAGACGTGAAACCAGCCGAAGTTGGAGTGGGTGGATCGGTAATCACAATCACCGGTGCGTGGTTCGCCAAAGCCAGGGTATTGATGGTGATGGCTGGCCCGCTCACGAGGGCACTGGTAATCCCCTGAGAATCGGTCACCTGGACTGTGGGAGTCGCAGTTCGCGTTCCCGCAGATGAGGCACCGCCATATCGAACGACATAGGTAAAAATGCCGCCTACCGAAGCCTGGGAGCTAAGGACCGAGCCCAAGGAATCCCCAGGGCTGAAAGCAAGGTTCGCGAGACCAATGCTTCCGCTAGACCCACTGGTCACCAGAACGACAAAAGTGGTCAGAACACCACCCGAAGGATCCGCCTGCAAGGTCACTGGCCCGGCTGGAGCCTGGAAAACGGCGGTGATGGGCGAGGCCGCCCCAATCACATTTACGGTGAGTTGAGCAAACGGACCCGCCTCGTTCGACGAGTCATAGGCCCGAACCTGCACGGCAGGACTACCACCGGATGTAAAAATGTGGCTGGCTGATCCTACCGTGGTGAAAATCCTCGCCGACCCATCTCCAAAATCCCACTCATACCGCGTAATGGAATCACCAATATCGGGGTCGGTGGCGGTCGCAGAGAAGGTATAGGGTTGGTAGGAAGCCAGGGACGGGTCATTCGGGGAGTACCCAACAAAGTGCGCGGTTGGAGGGGTATTACCCTTTCGGATGCTACTGCCAGGGCTAACTCCCGCACCACCACCACACCCAACGACTAATGCCAGTCCCACAGATGAAATCACGGGGAGGAAACTGCGGTACCTAGGCTGCATATATGCCTCTGATCTTGAGTGAATTCCTGGAGGGAAATACTTTCTCTAAGAACCAATAGATAGACGTTGGGTAACCTTCCGTCAAGCCTAACACGTTCTTCATATGGCAATGGTTGATTCCGGCAGCGGATGAGTTGCCTGAACGAAGCGAAGGTATATCGAACACGCTCATCGTCTCCCATTACGGACAAGGGTCAGTAATTTGACCCAAGATTGGGTAATCCGGTGGTAGCGCAAGCTTCAAGCCAGGCTTAGCCTTGAATCCAGACAGGTTCAAGTCCCAGCAATTTCACCACCGCTGCGCGCCCTCGGGGCCCTGGATCCACGGTGAATTCATTCACCCAGGCATTCACATATCGGCCCACCATGTCCCGGTCCATGCCCCGGCCAAAGGATTGGGCGTAATCCACGCTCTCCCAATGGCGCTCGCGTGCCATTTCAACCGACCGGCGCATAAGGGTGGCGAATCGCTGTTTCACCTCAACGGGCAAATCCGAGCGGATGGCGTTACCGCCCATGGGCAAAGGCAGGTCATACAAGGTCTTCCACCAAGCACCGAGATCTACCACCAGATGGACCCCGAGATCCTGATACAGGAGCTGGCTTTCGTGGATGAGAAGACCTGCTTCAAATCGTCCGTCTGCCACCGCCGGCAGAATCTGATCGAAGGGCAGCAGTTCAACCTTCAAGCCCTCCATCCATTTTTGGAGCGCTAGGTAAGCCGAGGTTCGCATTCCAGGAATCGCCACGGTCACCGAAGCCAACCCTTCGCGGGACATGGGTCGCGTTGAAACGACCAAGGGGCCCGTTCCTTCCTGAATGCTCGAGCCCGCAGTCAGCAATTCGTAGGCCCCAATCAGCTCGGGATAGGCGCCAAAACTGATGGCCGTGACATCGTATCGGCCCTCTAGCGCCTCTTGATTTAACTGCTCGATATCCTTGCGGACGAAATCTATCTCGAAGCCACCCCGGTCAGGGTCAGCATCCATCCACCCCAGCGCCAGTGGCGCCATCATGTAGGCATCATCGCTATCGGGGCTGTGGGCAATGGTGATGCGCATCAGTAGCTGAATCCGTCTTTTCGGACGTGGATATAAGGTTTGGCTTCCGCATTCTGAAGGCCACCAGCCATGACCTCACCGAGGTGAATGAGGTGATCGCCACCGACATCCAGGGTCCGGGTGTGCTTTAGCACCAGGTACGCAAAACCATGGCTGAAAATCGGAGCTTGGTGACCTTCCAATAATTCTCCGGGCATCTCAGCCCAAGGATCCACTCCGGGCTCGAAGCCTTTCCCATAGCGTTTCAGGCTGGCGAAATCGCCTTCAGCCAAAATATTCAAGGCGAAGTGACCGCTGCTTTCGATGAGGCCTTCGATGGGCCGCCCTGCCTTGACACAAACGGCCACAAGTGGAGGGTCGAAGCTCACCTGTTGAAACCAGGATGCAAGGAAACCCGTACGTTCACCCCCGTGTTGAGCCGTGGCGATGGCAAGGCCCGACGGGACTTTGCCCAGGGCGGGGCCTACCGTGGTTTTCAGGTCACTCATTGGGTCTCCTTTAGGCCATCGGCATTGGGCGGGGGGCGCCCAGGGTGTCGGGCGCTTCAATTTTTTGTTTCACGCGCTCAATGGCCTTGGCGGCCTGGAGATAGCGCGGGTTTTCGTTCAGGGCCGACCGATAATGTTTCAAAGCTTCGCCCAAATTACCAAGGCCTTCATACACGCGGCCCAGATTGAATTGTGGGAAGCAGTAGCTCTCGTAGCGCTGGGCTTTCAGCGCCATCTTGAGCCATGGAATCGCATCATCCGGCTGGCCCAGCTCGATGTAATAAGCCCCAATGTCGTTGTAGGGATTTCCATATTCGGGATCTAAATCAATGGCCCGGTGGCAGTCCGCGATAGCTTCGTCGAATTCGCGATGATAGCTTTGCGCCCATCCGCGGAAAGTGAATGCTTCCGGCGTGGGCTCAATCTCCAGGCTCTCCGTGTAAAGCTCGATGGCTTTGTCCACTTCGCCCTTCATGTGAAGTTGGTAGGCCTTGCCCACCACTTCCATCGCGTCCTGTTTTTTGTCTTCACTCATGATGCCCCTACCTGGAATTGCAACCGCAGCAGCGTGACTGCCTGATAGAGGATATATCCACCCATGCCGGTCACAAGGGCACCCCCCATTCTTAGTAGCCGGTGCTTCCAGGCTTGGCTCAGGCGGGTGCTCATCAAGCCCAGACCCATCAACAAGGGTAGATTCCCAAATCCGAAAGCGGCCATCCCCGCCGCACCCATGCGCCAGGAGCCCGTATCCATGGTTTTCAACAGCATCATGTAGACGAGCCCGCAGGGGATAAAGCCCCACATCATTCCGAGAAGGTAAGGCGTGCCGCCAAATTTCAGGCCCCTGCCCATCAGGTTCGAGAGGAAGCGCGGCAAGGGAAATTCCATCAAGGCATCCGCCCGCCGCCCCAGCAGCATGAAAAGGCCCAACAACAACATCATGAATCCGATGCCGAGTTTGACGTAGACCTGCCAGGGCCAAGCCTGAGCCGCCACCAGGGCCTGTCCATCCGGGCGGCAACACGCATGCATGTCTTGGACGGTCTGCAACCGAGCAAAGGCACCTATGAAACCGATGAAGGCTCCCAACACCGCGTAGGTGCTTACCCGCCCCAGTTGAAAGACGAGATGCCGCACCCAGGGTCTTCCGCCGTGCTTGGATTGAGCCACGCCAAAGCTCGCCACGATGGGCCCGCACATGCCCGCGCAGTGGCCCACGGATCCCAACACACCCGCCACCCACATGACGAGCAACCAGGGAGCGGCATGGGGTTGATTGAGCCAGTTTTCAAGCATTCCTTTCATCTTCGCGGAATGGGACCCAAGTGACCAGCGACCTTTCGTCTCTTCAACCCGGAATCCCGCGGCTTAGGAGCCGTTACGAATTAGCCAGTGCTCTTCTGGGTATTTTGTTACGGCCCCTTATGCCGGGCGGACAACACAATGAGTAAGGATATTCTGCGGCAACGGCTAAACTGTTCCCTTCGGCTTGCAAGAGCCTTTCTCAATCAAGGTGGGGTATGCGCGGTCTTGAGACCCACCTACGCCGTTGTTCAGCGATAATCCAAAACGTCGAGATTGTCCGACCGGCATAAGGAGCCCTAAATGAATCACCAGGAAAGCACTGGTAATTCCTTAACGACTCCTAAAGGAGATTCCATGAGTGTTGCCAGCCTCGCGGTCCCCAGCTTTGTCACCAACGCAAAGCTCATCAAGTGGGTGGAGGAAATCGTCGAGCTTTGCCAACCCAAGGACATCCATTGGTGCGATGGCTCTGAGACTGAATACGACCGCCTTTGCGCCG
>JAYVXV010000277.1:0-12250 GCA_043784905.1 Holophagaceae bacterium
TTGAGGCTTTCGGGATCTACCCCCCATGGGCTCGGACACGCGCTGCGCCCATTCGCCCGCTGGGGCTTTTATTTTCAAGCTTTCACCGTGGTGCATCTTCTGATTCTTTCCATTTCCGAAGGGCTTTGGTGGGGCTGGATCCGTCATCGCGTACCCCTTCTGGAAACGGAGGCTGAAGCTGACACAGAGGCTCAGAATCCGGCGAGACGAATTTTCCTTCGCAAGGTCGCCACTGCAGGTTTTGGTGTCGCGGCGGTGGGGGCCGGATACGGCGCTTCCGAGGCCTATGGTGATCCTGGCATCACGCGGCTCGACTTATGGTTTTCGGACCTCCCTGCAGGTCTGGATGGTCTCAAGCTCGTTCAGCTTTCGGATCTCCACGTGGGCCCTCTGGTGGGGCCCCGAACCGTGGCCCGATGGCGAGCCCTCACCGAGCACGAGGCCCCGGATTTGCTAGTGGTCACCGGTGATTTCGTGGATAGCCTACCGGAAGAAATCACTCCCTTTTGTGCGGCGTTCAAACATTTTCCCGCGCCTCTGGGTCGCTTTGCGATTCTCGGCAATCACGATTATTTTACAGATCCCGTGCCGATTTGGAGAGATCTCGAAGATGCAGGTTTCCGTTGCCTTGAGAACGCCAACGCTCTGGTAACGCGCAATGGTTCGCTGATGGCGGTGGTCGGAATTTCCGATCCCATGGCGGCAAATGGGCGATTTCGCGGCATCCATTTCGGCAATGGACCACGGCCCGATTTAGCGGTAAAAAATATCCCCGACGACGCCTGGCGGTTGTGCCTGAGCCATCGCCCGAGCAATTGGGATCTTGCGGTGCAAACCAGTGCGAAGCTCACCTTGAGCGGCCACACGCATGGCGGCCAAGTAAATCTCATTCCCGGCTTTTCCAGCGCGAGAATGATGGGCCCCTACACTTCGGGGCTCTTTGATGAAAATGGATTCAAGCTCTACGTCAGCCGCGGCCTTGGCGTTGTGGGCGTCCCCGTGCGAATCGGTGCGCCGCCCGAAATCGTAGTGATCACGCTGAGAAAGCAGTAGGTCAAACAATCGTTCCGCAGTTAGTGCAGATCTGTTTGGCCTTGTATTCCGCCAGCAATGCTCGATCTTTCTTCCGGGCGAAGATGAAGATGGGAACCCAGATGAGCGCAGCGATAGCGAAGGGAATGCACGTTCGCAGCATCTTGCCTTCAGGTGCAAAAAAGGGCGCCAGCATGAGAATCCAAAACCAAACGCCCATGATGAAGCCGTGGATGCTGGCCCGGCGCGTGGGAGGTGCAATGCGGGTCAACAAGTCCAAATCGGGATCGGCCTTTCGCACCTCTTCGTCGTAGTGATCAGAAAGCCCGACGAATTCGATAGCACCACAGTTAGGGCAGGCACTCATCGTTCAGCCTTTTTCCCGACAGCTTTGCCCGCTATCTCGCGCACCATGCCAAACGCATCACCTTTTTTCCATACCGGCATCTCGGGCGCCTCGGCCACGGTGTAGCCCAGGTTCAGCGTGAACTGAGCCTGTTGAACCATGCCCGAAAGATCCCAGGTCGGGTCGTATTCATCTGTCACCTGGTGGTAGCGCTTGCTGTAGGCATCAGCCTTAGCCTTCGAGGCCTCTTGATCTTTCACGTATTGATGACCGGGCTCGATGGAAAAGGCCGGCACACCCACCTTGGCAAAGCTGAAATGATCGCTGCGAAAGTAGCCGCCGCCAAGATCTGGCTCTGCCTGGGCGATGGCCATTCCCATGCGCTTGGCCACCGCCGCAGCAGCGACACCCAGGCTCGTGCGCTCACTGCCTTGGGTGCCGATGTCCTTGGTGCGTCCCACGAAATTCAGGCTGTCGAGGTTCAGATTCGCGGCCGTTTTTTCTAAAGGCCAAAGCGGATGCTGACCATAGGCTTCACTGCCCAAAAGCCCCTGTTCTTCGGCACACACCAGCATGAACATTTGGCTGCGTTTCGCCGGGTGATTCGCTGCGGCCTGGGCCATGGCCAACACTGCGGAGGTGCCCGAGGCGTTATCCACGGCGCCATTCCAGATCTGATCGCCCAAACCATCACCCTTGCCCAGGTGGTCCCAGTGCGCCGAGTAGATGACGACTTCATCTTTCAATTTCGAGTCGGTGCCCGGCACGATGCCCGCGATGTTGGCCTGATCTACGTTCCGAACCTCGCAATGGACACTTCCTTCAGCCTTAAGATTCAGTGGTACCGGCTGGAAATCCTTGCGCTCAGCCTTCGCACGCAGGGCATCGAGATCCTGGCCAGCAAAGGCGAAAAGTTTTTTTGCAGCCCCATTCGTCATCCAACCTTGAAGGTCTGTGCCGCCCGCTCCTTCGGCCAACTGGAATCGCTCGTGGGTCCAACTATTCTGCACGACACTCCAACCGTAAGTGGCCGATGCATCCGTATGAATGAGCAGCACCCCCGCTGCACCGCGACGTTTTCCTTCTTCAAACTTGTAGGTCCAGCGCCCGTAGTAGGTCAGAGATTTTCCACCAAAACGGTTGGGCTCCTCGGCCGTGGGCTGCGGGTCGTTGACCATCATCACCAGGATCTTCCCGCGACAATCAACGCCTTTAAAGTCATCCCATTTTTCTTCGGGAGCCGAAGCGCCGTAGCCGACGAACAACAAGGGGGCATCGAAACTCGTATCGAATTTTGCGCTTCCCGAGGCAAACACAAGGTCATTTCCGAAGGCGAATTTTAGATCGTCTTTCCCGCCGTCTATCCCACTGACGATCCCATTAACGAAGTGCAGCGAACTTTTCGACGCATCGGTTTTCACGCCTGCGATTTTCACGGGTTGGCGGAAACTTTCACCGTTGGCAGGTTTGAGTCCCATCGCGGCCAGACGGGTTTCCAGATACCGCATGGTGAGGTCACCACCACGCTGTCCGGTCCCGCGCCCTTCGAGCAGGTCATCGGAAAGGAAAGCCAGGTGCGCCCGCAGGGGGGCTTCTTCCACTTTGGCGATCTGAGCGACCAGGAAGCTGGGCAAGGCCAGAGCCGCCAGCGTTCTCAGTGCCCCCGATGAATTCATGGATCTCACGCGCATGGACAAACCTCCGTCTGGATGATTCTAACGAGCCTTTGTCCACGCGAAGGCTTGAAAGCCTTCTCCGTCCCAGGTCAGCGGATGCGGTCGGAAATGGCTGGTGGGGCCAGGTTCGGGGCCAAAGCCGTCCGGCCAAATTTTCTCGGGATCCAACTCGGGGTGGGCCGATGCCATCCACTTGCGGTGGTCTTCGCCCTCTTCTGGCAACCAGGAACAAACGGCGTAGATGAGCAAGCCGCCCGGTGCAAGTTTGGGAATGGCCACCGTGAGCAGCTCTCGCTGCATAGCGCAAAGCCGCACCAGATCAATGTTCCCAGCGATCCATGGGAGCTCTGGATGCTTTTGCATCGTGCCGCTCCCAGAGCAAGGAGCATCCAACAGAATCAGATCGAAGGCGTCCGGCGTCTTTGCGAGATAGTCTGCGGCGTCGGAAATCACGATGCCCGCGTTCACCTTTCGATCCGATAGATTCTGGCGAAGCCGCTCGGCCCGGTTCGGATCGCGTTCAACAGCGGTGATGCGCGTGCCGGGAAAACGGACCCCCAGCGCGGTGGTTTTGCCCCCTGGTGCGGCACAAGCGTCGAGAATACGCGCGGGCTTTTTCTCCCATTGAAAATTCATCAGGGCCTGGGAGCTGCGGTCCTGCACCATGCCCGCCCCACTTCGAAGCCATGCGCCAGGAAAAGGGGCATCGTCTTTTAGCCGCCAGCAGGCAAAGATTGGTTCGTCGGCCGCCAACTCCATCGGCACGTCGCCGCGAAGCACCCGGAATGCGGGGCGCGGCGGTACCTGCCATTTGGCCCAAAGGGCATCCAGTGCGCCTAGCGCGTCCAGGTCTGCTTCTACGAGATTGGGGGCTAAGGGGGCCAAGGGAGTCATGGCGGCCCGCAAAACCTTTTCCGCGAAAGAGGACCGATCAAGCGATGAAGGCATCCCATCCAAATCTGCCCGCAGCGCTTCCCGCTTGCTTGCGGCGCGGCGGAGCAGTGCGTTCACCAAGCCCTTATGCGGAGGAAATCCGAGGGCTCGATCCGAGGTGATCTCCACGGCTTCATTCACCGCCGCATGAGAGGCCACGCCATCTAACCAGGCCAGCTGAGCCAACCCGAGGGCCAGTCCGATTTGGGTCCCGATGGGAAGGCCCCGCGAGGCATCTTTAAGTTTGGGTTTCACATAGGCCTGGAGGCACCCCCAGCGTCGTAGACAAAGGCCCAGCAAGGCTTTGGAGAGGGCCGCATCCTCCGGGGCAAGATCCGCATCCCATGAACTGCTCACCCGATTCCCCGCGCCGAAAACGGAGTGAAGAGCTTTGGCGGCGGCAAGGCGTGATGGCGTGGGCATGGGATCATCTGGGAAAAAGGTGAAGGATGAGTTACGAAGGTTGAATTATGAACGATGAATTCTGACTTGCCCCCTCCGTCCGAATTTCATCATTCATCCTTCATACTTTTCTGTTTCCTCAGCGAATTGAAATCTCCATTGGCATCCTCGCGTAGACACCTTGTGGATCGTTGAGCGAGGTCAGCAGCTTCATCTGCCGCTGAAACTCCGCCATCACTTGATCCGCGGGGCCTTTGGCGAGTTTGTGCTGCTTCTCGCCGCTTAGGGCCTCCATCAATTTCTCGATGGGTTTTTTCGAGGGACCGGGGCCTTCGATGCGGTAGTCGTTTTCGATATTGGCCTTTTTCGCCGCAAAGCGAATGGCATCTTCCAGGCCACCCAGTTCATCCACCAGCTTAAGTTTGATGGCCTCAGACCCGCTCCACACACGCCCCTGAGCGATTTCATTGACACCTTCTTTCGGGATGTGGCGACTTTCCGAAACCTTAGAAAGGAATTGATCGTAGATGTGGTCCACGACGCCCTGAATGCGCGCCAGCTCTAAATTCGACTTGGGCCGTGCAAGGGTCATGGGGTTCGCCATCTTGCTGGTGGAAATTTCGTCCCAGGTGATGCCGTGCTCGTTAGCCAGCTTTTTCACGTTGGGCAACAGGCCAAAGACACCGATAGAACCCGTGATGGTATTGGGTTCAGCAAAGATGCGGTCGCCGTAGGTGCTGATCCAGTAGCCCCCCGAAGCCGCGAGGTAGCCCATAGAAATGATGAAAGGTTTTTCTTTCTTAGTAAGGATCACCTCCCGCTGGATAAGATCGCTCGCAGACGCACTCCCACCGGGGCTATTGACGCGCATGACCACGGCCTTCACGTTCTTGTCCAGACGCAGCTTTCGCAGTTCGCGGGCCAGTTTGTCGCCGCCAATCTGCCCGCCGTTACCCTCGCCATCCACGATTTCGCCCTCGGCATAAATGAGCGCGATGCGATTCTTGCCCTTCTGCATTTCTGCGGGAAGACCCGCGTACTCGTCCATGGTGATTTGAGAAAACTCTTTGTCTTTACCGGTCTTACCCGCCAGGGATTTCAACTGATCCAACACTTCGTCTTCCGATGCGATCTGATCCACGAGACCCGCTGTCTTGGCTTCATTCGCCAGCAGAAATCCCTGCTCGTCGGCAATTTTCTGGATGTCATCGGCGCTCTTGTGACGGTCCTTGGCGATGCTGTCTTTCCATTCGCCCCAGATATCACCCAGCAACTTTGCGATCTGCTCACGGTTGGCATCGCTCATCTTGTCGAGGATGAAAGGTTCCACCGCGCTCTTGTATTTGCCGACGCGAGTGACTTGCACCTCGATGCCGTATTTCTGGAAAGCGCCGCCGTAGAACATCGGCTCCGATGCAAGCCCCGTCATTTCCAGTTGACCAAAAGGATTCACCATCACTTTTCCGGTGCCGGCGCAGAGGTAATAGGCTTTCTTCCCCCAACCCAAGTTGTAGGCCAACACTGGCTTTCCACTTGCCTTGAAACGCACGATAGCTTCCTTCAATTCCTTTAACGCGGCGGGGCCGGAGCCATAGCCCACGGACTCGGGATTTCCCGTGAGGTAGAGTGCCGAAATACGAGAGTCGGTGGACGCACGATCCAGCGCCTTGATGAGCGTGTAGAGCGGCGTGGCGTTCTCCCGGCCCTGGAGCGCCTGCTGAAAAGCTTCACCAGGGCCCGGCTCCGACATGGCATCCGGGATATTTGTGGAGAGGTTGAAAACCAAAATGGATTTCTGCGACACCGCCACTTTGGGTCCGCTCGCCGCCGCAATGGCGATGAAGAAAAAGAAGATGAATCCGGTGAAGAGCACCAACGCCACCATCGAGGCCAGCAGATGCTTGAAGAAATCTTTCATGGGTAGCTCCAGATGCTAAGAATTCAGATGCGAGGTGGGCAGGCGCTAGGCGAGATGAGTGCCGAGCTTGGCGGCTAGGTCCAGAAATGCTTTCAATGCGCTATCAATGGCGGCCTGGCTGCGAGGATCCGAAGGCGCGCCATCCTCGCCAAGGGTTTTATCCGCGAGCGGAATGGAGATCGAAATAGGAAGCGCGATGGCGCCAAGATTCGCCAGGGTTCCCCGCCAGGAGATCACTGCTCGGCTGCCACCAAAGGCGCCGGGGCTGGCGGAACAAATTAGCACCGGCAGATTTGGGAAGGGGCTTGGGGTCATGGTAGAAACCCAGTCCATCGCGTTCTTGAGGTGAGGAGGGATGCCCGCGTTGTATTCCGGCGAGACCAAAATGAGCCCTTCTGCCCAGGCCAGAGATTCATGGAGAAACGTCGCCTGGGTAGGGGGTACTGCTAGGTCTGCGTCGTAGAGCGGAATGCGCAGGGCCTCGCCTTCTGCCTTGACGATGCTGTGGCCCGCAGCTTCCAGTAGGTGCGACAGATGACCCATCAGCCTGCGATTTAGCGAAGCCATTCGCAGGGACCCACCGACGAGCAAGATCTTCACGCCATCTCCAAAACTCCATTATGCCTCCAGGCCGTCGTCGTCCAAGCTCCAAGAACCTATCAATCCGGATTCTGTGTGTTATTGGTCCCGGCAGATAGGGCATCAGGCTTCGGGCGTCAGGCCTCGTTGTTGTGAGTCGCTTTGTATGCCTGTAGTACGCGATGCTCTATGCCAAAACCAACAACGAGGTCTGACGTCTGAGGCCCGAAGCCTACGGCCATGAGCACAACCGCGAAATCCGGGATCAAGGGCTTACAATGGAAGCTGGCAAGGAGTCACCGATGTCCAACTACCCCGAACACATGGTCGCGCCCATGCGTGACGAACTCACGCAGATCGGATTTGAACAATTGATGAACGCGGAACAAGCGGATCAGGCCCTGCAGCGCAGCGGTACTACCCTGCTGGTCGTGAACAGCGTCTGTGGCTGTGCCGCCGCCGGCGCGCGGCCTGGCGTCACCATGGCCCTGAAACAAAACGGCCTGAAATTCGATCATCTCGTCACCGTCTTTGCGGGCATGGAAAAGGAAGCGACCCAGGCCGCCAGAGACTATTTTGAAGGCGCCGCGCCCAGCTCACCCCAGGCGGCGATCTTGAAGGATGGCCAGCTTTTGCACCTGCTCCAACGCACGGATTTTTTGGGCCGCGAACCTCAGGAAATCGCCGCGGCCATCGAATCCGCCTACAAGCAATCTTTCACCACGGCCTGAATTTGTTGACGCATTCCAGAAAAGAGCTGGACGCGGAACTCACACGGGGGAAAAGGAACAAGAAATTATTTTTTCTTCCTCTTTTCCCACCTTTTCCTGTGCCTTCCGTGTCCATAGCTCTGTCTATTTTTGCCTGTCTTGCCCTGAACGCACAGGTTCCCGGCCCCGCCTCAGCTCCCGCATTGGCTGCGGCCAACGACCCCGGCCCCTCTAGTATTGCGTTGCCCATTCGCGTAAATCTCGATTCGGTTTTCAGAGAGGCCGAGCGCGCCGTGCCTTCGACGCCGCCGGGTGTGAACACTTGGGCGATGGTGCCTGATTCCCTGGATGGCAATACGTACTATCGCTACAACCTCTACCGAGATCCCCTGCTCTGCCGTGTCACCGGAAATCACATCACCGTGCGTACGAAAATCCACTATTGGATGGAAGTGGGCCTGCGCATGGGCGGCACCTGGATCAAGGGGGTGGGCTCCTGCGGACAAGGCTCTGAAGGCTTCCGCGAAGCCTGGCTGGGGGCGGAAGCCGAAGTAGGATTCACGCCGTTTTGGGGCCTGGACCTTCAGGTACGGCCTATGGAACCCAGCCTGGTAAATCGCTGCGAGATCACCTTCCTGAAAGTGGACATCACACCCTCGGTGCAGGCGGGCATGAAAGATTCGCTGGTGAAAGCCGCCGCTGACATGGAGACCCAGGTCCGCGTCTCGGCCCTGCTGCGGGACCGCGCCACGGCCCTTTGGGCTCAGTTGCAGCAGCCTTTGGAGCTAGGGCCGGGGATGTACCTAATGGCGAATCCTGAACGCATCCGCATTGCGCCGATGAAAAGCGAAGGCCGCACGCTGGTGGTTACGCCGGAAATCCAGGCCCGGCCTTCCATCACCTTCGGATCGCGCCCCACCGTAGAGGCGCGTTCGCTCCCCCTTCTGGAACAAGCCGATGCCCTGGCGCCGGGTTTCCATGTCCAGGTGGCCCTGGATCTTTCCTTTGGTGACGCCAGTGAGCAGTTGGCCCGCGATGTAGCCGGAAAAACCTTTGAGACTTCCGATGGCCGCTTTGAAATTATCAGCGCCAGCGTGTGGGGGAATGGTGGACAAGCCTTCGTCGAGGTGGAGATGAAGGGCAAAGTGGACGGGCGCCTTACGCTGGTGGGCCGTCCCCTTTTCGATGAAGCCACGGGCCGCTTGGTGCTGCGGGATTTGGATTATTCCCTGGAAAGCCAGGGTTGGTTCACCCGCATGGGCGCACGGCTGTTTCGCAACTCACTTAGAAAAACACTGGTGGAAAAAACGGCCTTTTTTTTGAACCAGAGCCTTACCGACGTGCGCACGAAAGTGGAGCAAGGTCTCAATCGTGAGCTTGGGCCAGGCCTGCATTTGAGCGGCAGCCTGAGTGGTTTTCGCCTATCGCAGCCCCGCATCCTCGAAGACCGCTTTCAGGTGGAAGCCATGCTGAACGGGCAGGCGCAGGTGGACGTGGATGGAGTTCCAGGATCAATGACGCAATGACAGCTTGGCTTGCTAAATCAAATTGGCTAGGATTTCGGGTGGGGTAGTGCGCTCGGTTTGTGACCATCGAGAGTGTTGACACTACTCGTTTCGGCTTCTTTGCTGGGATTGGTCATTGATCCTAATGGGATAAGCCTTCCCCCTTTGAACCAAAATGGATAAGGCAGGTCCGTATCAACTGTGATTGGAGTTTTCTCAAGAGAAACAAGATTGAGTTCAAAAGCAGAAAGAAATTTAGATGAATCCGCAACTCTTATGTCAGATCGTCGCTTTCCCCCGCTTGTCGAAAGTTGAGCGGTGGTTTTATCGTTCTCTTTGACCTTCATCTTCTCTTCATCCGCGTAGACTACAATGATCGAAAAATGATCTGTGGGAATAAACTGAATCTTGCGAGGAGCAGGAGCAACTATGACCTCACGTTCACCGGGTTGATGATTCTGTTCCTCAACCTTCAGGGTTGATCGGTTCTTGGGGTCATGAAGGAATGCCCATATATTTTTTAAATCAAAAGACTTCCAAGGGGCGCTCACACTTCGTAGGCGATGGCTCTCGGAATCGTAGACTCCCAAATATCCGCTAAAAGCGCTGTAGATTAAAACGGAATCTTCCATCTCGAACAGAGTTAAATCTGTGACACCAGTACTCCAGAGTGCCCAATCTTCAGTTGGAGAAAATCCGGGACGAGGGATTAATACTTCAGTAGAAACGCCATCAAATCGCTGGAGAATCGGGCCGAGATGTCGCTGTCCCTCCAAATTGGTTTCAATCGAACCAGCAATGAGTATAGACCCGTCTGTAGTTGGGATAAATTTCATAAATGGAGTTGGCAGATTGAACCCCACTTGCCATTTATTGTTATTTTGATCCCATATAAATAATTGAAGTCCTTTTTTTGCCCAGAAATTACCTCCAAAATACTGAATATCCGAATCTGGAAGTTTTGGAAACTCAATTGGTACATTAAACAATGAACTATTTTTATTTATGGAACTAGTAACCCATACTTCTTTCGATTTAATATCCGAAAAGTACATCGGCCCATAGTACCGTTTACCCATCACAGGTACATCGACCCCAAGATATACGATAGGCAATATGTCTTGGGTCCATGAAGGGATGCCAGCCAGGAATATCAAAGCACTGAAAAGCTTAATCCGATCGAAAAAGCTAAGAAACCTCATTATTGCGTTACCACAATCTTGCTACAAACCGCGAACTTTGTCCCATTTTGGTATGTGCACCAAATCCTGACTCCCCACTGTTTGACCCCGTCTTTATTCACACTCATTAATGTCCACATATCATCGCAACGATCAAGGCTAACCCCGCCGCCCCCATCTGGATAGATCGTGGGCGGACAAGCAAGTGGGCAGGCGCAGCCACTGCCGTTTGAATCATCAGGCTCTGTACTCTTTTGCAGAACGTGTCCTTGGGTTTGAGCTTTCATTGGGAGGCAAGCGCAACCTAGCGCAAATAAGGCGAATGCAATTTCTTTTTTCACATACTCTCCAGAGGTTTGTTTGTAAATCTAATCCAAATTCCCTGAGCTGTCAAACCTGGATGGATTCAGGTTCAAACCATCCCTCATACTCCTGGCGACGAGATGACCCCGCGACATCGCTTACAGCTGCATATCCGGTATCAACTCCCCAGTACCTGTCGCGCCACAACGATGAATCTTGGCTCACTGCGTAGCTCATCCAATCGCGGATCAATACCCACATAGACTAATAGCTCGCACCGCTGCTGAAGGGCTTCTTCGAGATGCGTCAAGGCGCCTTCGCGGTCGCCCAGACCCAAATGCAGCGAGGCCAGTCCGTAGGCAGAAACATAGCGGGAATCGGAAAGCTGCTGGAGTTTCAGGATGAGACTACGGGCTTCGTCTGCCTGACCCGCACGACCATGGGCGTAGCCTTGCATGGCGAGCCCGTCGGGCGTGGGAGCGATGGCGTTGGCGGCTCTGAAGGATTCGACGGCCTCCTCAAACAACCCTTGCTGCACCAACGCAAGGCCAAGCATCAAGTGGCCAATTAGAAAATTGGGCGCCAGCACGATGGCCCGCCGGAACTCTTTAACCGCTGCGTCGCTGCGGCGCTGGAAGTAGGCGGGCAGGCCCAGTCCCACATGGAAGAGGGGCGCCAAAGGATCGAGGGACTGCGCTTTCAGAAAGCGGTCCCGGGCCTCATCGAACCTTGAACGATAAAGTAGGTGCATCCCCAGCCGATGATGAAGATTTGGATTGTCAGGCGCCAATTGGAGCGCGCGGCGGTGACAGCGTTCAGCCCCGGTCCAATCCCACTCAAAAGATTCCAGAATCATGCCCATGGACGCATACGCATCGGCCAATCCAGGATCCAGGTCCAACGCTTTCTCCGCAGCCGCCTTGGCCCTGGGCAGCGCGTCCAGCGGAGCCATCACCCCCACAAGAAATGAAAGGAGCGCGTAGGCATCGGCCAAGCCCGCATAGGCCAAGGCATAGTTGGGGTCGTGATCAATGGCTTCCTGGAAATATTCGACGGCTTTTTTCAGGGCTTCGGCGGTGCGCTTACGCCAGGCATGGCGACCTTTGAGATAAAGCTGATAAGCCTCCGCGTCTACGGTGGGCGCTTTGGCGATCCGGGCCTGAATTTCGCCGCTGAGCTTAGAGCGCAATGTCTCGGCGATACGCGTTGATATTTCCTGTTGGAGGCCCACGAGATCGGAAAAATTCCGGTGGAATTGCTCGCCCCAAAGGTGGCTGTTAGAGCGGGCATCCACCAATTCCGCGCTCACGGTGAGATCCCTGCCGCGATGGTTCACCCGGCCCGTTAACAGCGCCCGTACATGCAGCTCCCGTCCCAACGCGGGCAAATCCTGATCCTGATATTTGAATCGCGACACGGCGCTCCAGCTTGCTACCCGAAGATCCGGCACCAGAGACAATCGCTCAATCAAACTCTCGGCAATTCCATCCCCCAAATATTCCGCACTCGGATCACCGGATGCGTTCACGAAAGGGAGCACCGCGAGGGAGTGGATCGCCTTGGACCGAAAGGGCCAGAGCTTGATTAAGGCGCGACCCAAGCTGGATCTAAAGCTCCCACTTGATGGCCTTCCAGCCATGCGCGTTCCCGCCGAGGGGATAGCCT
>JAYVXV010000278.1:0-3846 GCA_043784905.1 Holophagaceae bacterium
GCTTTTGAACCAAGGATGGCGCTCTACGCTGAGGATCAAGGCCTCGCCCTATCCACGGCGATTCTGCGGCAATCGAGGGAACGGAGCGCGCGCGCGGTGGTGATGGAAATTGGCGCGGGGCAGGGCGCAGAGCTTAGCAAACGCGCGGAACAAATGGGCTGGAAATCGGTCACGGTGCGGCGCGATTGGGCCGACCATGACCGTATCCTTATCGCGGAGAATGCCTAATACCAATTTGCGACCGAACGGGTCCCAATATCTAAAAAAATTCACCACGAAGTCACCAGAATTCAGTTTGTCTCGCGTATCGGCAACGCCGATACCGAGAAGAACACCAAGAAAACACGAAGCTCCATCACCAATAGATTCCGGCCCAAAATCGCTTCGCGAGGCTCACAGCGCCAACGGGTCGAAGACCCGCAAATTCAGGCGATCCGACGCGGATCACGCCAAGGCGTGAGGCCACCGCCGGACCGCCTGAATTTTATTCGCGAGGCTCACACATGATGGGTCTCTTCGTGCCCTTGGTGCCTCGTATGGTGAGTTTTATCTTTTTGATTGCAACTTGGTATAAGCCGTTCGACTTTGTTCGGTACACCACCCATCGCGCCGGACTGCGTCCGGCATAAGGAACCGTAACGAATAACCAGAAGAACACTGGTTATTTCGTAACGGTTCCTAAGATTTTGGAGTGGTTGACCCTGGCAGATCCGACACTGAAGGCGTAGGCGGAGCTTGCATGACAAGAGGTTCGAGAATGGGTGCGGGCCCGGCTTTGGCGCTGGTGGAAACCTGATTTAACGTGAGCGCGTCGAGGGGCAGCCACCAGGCTTGAGTGCCGGATCCGAACAGGAATCCGCCCGCAGCCGGATGCAAGTCGCCGTCGCCCATGGGGATGCTGAAGTCCGAGGGAGGGCCGAGGTTCCGCCAGCACTCCGTCCACGAAACGCGTCTTACTGCGCCGGAGGCTGGATCCCAACAATAGAGGCGATCCAAGCCGAGACGCAGATAGGCTTCCCATGCACTGCGGTCCAACGCCTGCGCGGGTGCGCGGGTGGTCGAGTCATTGACCGGAGCGGTAGTCGTGGCATGGCCTTCAGCTTTCCATCCCGTATCGGTCGCGGGAGATACGGCGGTGGAAGAGGAGGTTGTTGGCGTTGGTGTGGGCGTGGGAGGTTGTGGGAGGGGCGCAGAAAATGCCAGCGTGGGCGCCGCGAGGCCGAACCAGAGCTTGCCTGTCGGATCAGCTCCGAGCAGTTGCAGAAGCTCGGCGTCTTTGGCGCTGGCCGCAGGAATATTGAAGGTGGTGGAACTCCATTTCGCTACCGGCGTTCCATCAGGCTTCACGCCAATGAGTTGGCCGGGCTCGGGTTGCCACCAGATCGTGTGTCCGGCGATAGCGAGGCTGCTTTTCGGCTCCACAAATCCGAGATCGCTCGGAGCAGGATTTGAAATGTTATTCCAACCTTTTTCCCCCAGAAATGCGGACAGGCCTTTTCGGTGGGAAATGATAAACGTGGAGTGGCTGGTGGCGATGAACCCCGTAACGCTATCAATTTCCGGCGACAACTCAATGGCAACGGCCGCCGCTCGGGGCGGCTTGGCGCCTTCACGCTCACCTTTCTGCAACGCCAGCGGAAGGCGCACGACATCGCCCTGAACGCTGTAGGCGAACACGACCGAATCATCAGGTTTCCCTGGGGTCCCGCCGAGCGAGAGATGTTCGGCAACCGCGCGATGACACCAACGAATGCCCTGGGTTTTTAAGTCCAGCGCGAGGATCACCGGCATATCCGCAGACGTGGCGTCCTGGGCCCGATAGAGGAGCACCGCCACGTCGCCAGGAACGATAACGGCGTCGCGCAACTGGGCAAATCGGTAAAAACCATCACTGACGCCATCCGGACGCGCCACGTGCATCTGTGACATTAATTGTCCGTTTTGAAAAAGGGCGATCTGCTGGCGATCCGTTTGCGTGAGCACTTGAGCGACTACAGCGCCCCCAGATACGGGCTTCAGCCACTGAAAGATTCGCAACGGAGTGCCACCGTCCTGAAATCGAAGTAAACGCCCAGCGCCTTGGTTGGTCGCGCTGAAACCCGTGGAAGCTTCATCCAGGGAAACCGCAGCGGTTGAGCCGCGCATGAACCACCAAGCGCCTCCGACGGCCAACAAGCAAAGGACCCCAAGCACGATCATCGCCTTCTTCATTCCATGGCTCCATGTTCATTCAGATGGAAGGTCAGTGAGGTAAGGGCGCGTTCTCGATGGGCCTGTCCCTTCGCTTGTTTTAATCCTTTCGCACCACCCGCTCGCTTGAGCGCCCGATGGTCGAGCAGGCCGTCGGGCAATTCCGGCATCAGGCCGAGCATGGCATTGGTGGGCCCGAAATCCTTCAGGGATGCGTTCGCCAAGTAGTGCAGCAGCGCACCCAGCATGGTGTTCCTGGGCAGCGGCGTCGGTGGCTTGCCTTGGAGCGCGTGATGAATGGAGAGCGCCGCCACCAGGCCACCCGCAGCAGATTCCAGATAGCCTTCCACGCCGCTGAGCTGGCCCGCAATCCAAAGATTTGGAACGGCTTTCACTTTGAGTGTCGCGTCCAGAACCCTCGGCGCTTGCACATAGGTGTTGCGATGAATGCTGCCGAAGCGGACGAACTCTGCATGCTCAAGACCCGGGATGAGACGGAACACATCCTTTTGCGCGCCCCATTTCAAACGTGTTTGGAAACCTACCAGATTGTAGTGATCCCCCGCGAGGGTGTCTTGTCGTAATTGCACCGCAGCATAAGGCCAGCGCCCGGTGCGGGGATCATCGAGCCCGACGGGTTTCATGGGTCCGTAGCGCAGGGTCTCGCGCCCGCGATCAGCCATTACTTCTACCGGCAGGCAGGCCTCGAAAAAAGGTGTGTCGAAATCATGCAGATCCGCGCGCTCTGCGACCAAAAGTGCGTCCATGAAACGCCCGTATTCCACATCAGTCATGGGGCAGTTGATGAAGTCGGCCTCACCCTTGTTGTAGCGGGATGCGCGGAATGCTAAATCCATATTGATGGAATCGCGCTCCACGATGGGCGCGATGGCGTCGTAGAAAAAGAGCCGGTCGCCGCCGCAGATACGTGAAAGCCAGTCGGCCAAAGGCTCTGCGGTGAGAGGACCCGTGGCGATGAGAGTGGGAACAACTAGGTCGGGGGCTTCGATAACAGCTGATTCCCAAGTGATGTTCGGGTGTTGTTTTAGTTCGTTAGTCACCCGTTCGGCAAAGGCATCGCGATCCACCGCAAGTGAATTCCCCGCAGGCACCCGTGTGGCTTCAGCACAGCGCAGGATCATGGAATTCAGGTGGCGCATTTCGGTTTTGAGAATGCCGGTCGCGCTGTTGGGATCGTCACTCTTGAACGAGTTCGAGCACACCATTTCCGCCGCGTGACCGGTTTGATGCGCGGGTGTCGTACGATGGGGCCGCATCTCAGACAAAAGCACCCGATGGCCAGCCTCGGCCAACTGCCAGGCAGCCTCGGAGCCAGCCAGCCCGGCGCCAATAATGTGTACCTCGATGGATTCGCTCATTCCTTGAGGATTCTAGCCTTCGGGGCGCCTTATTGGCGCCGGGCTGGCTGGCTCCGAGGCTGCCTGGCAGTTGGCCGAGGCCGGCCATCGGGTGCTTTTGTCTGAGATGCGGCCTCAACATATGACACCCGCGCATCAAACCGGTCATGCGGCGGAAATGGTGTGTTCAAACTCATTCAAAAGTGACGATCCAAACAGCGCGACTGGCATTCTCAAAACCGAAATGCGCCACTTGAATTCCATGATCCTGCGCTGTGCTGAAGCCACACGGGTGCCT
>JAYVXV010000279.1:0-12225 GCA_043784905.1 Holophagaceae bacterium
CGTCAAAGGCACTGCGGATGCGGGTGCGAGAGGGGTGGCGCTTGGTCGTTGCCACCATGTCTTCTTCCCGGTCATAAATGATCTTCACGGGCCGCCCACCCGCTTTCATTGAGAGCAATGCAGCATGTCCTGCAATGAGAGATGGATAGTCCTCCTTCCCTCCGAATCCCCCCCCCGTTTCCATTTGGACGATCCGAATCTGATCGTCTGAAAGATTAAAGAGTGATTTCAAGGCTTTGTGTACATAGTACGGGCACTGAAGGGAGCCCCAAACGGTGACGCCATCTTTATCGACCACCGCAATGGCGCCATTGGGCTCGATATAGAGCTGCTCCTGGGCTCCGGTCTTGTACTCACCGCTAACGATGTGAGCGGCCTCCTTCCACACGGAGTCCACGTCGCCTTTTTCGATCCGTAGATCTTTGAAAAGATTGTCCTGGCCCCAGATCACTTCTTTGCAGGCCAGCGACTCCTCGAGATCGAAGAGGGGCGGCAACGGCTCGATGTCCAAGCGCACTGCGGCTCGGGCCTTTTCTAACAGGAACCGATCTACGTGGGCCAACAGAACCACGGGTTCTTCAGGGTGGTTGATTAGGTCCAACACCAGAAAGGGTTGATCATGCTCGATGAGTGCCACCTGGAGATCGCCGGGCACGTCCTTGGCTGTGACGATCACGAACTCGTCCCAAGGAATACCTTCGCCAAATTCGATACCCTTGAGAATGCCGCGCGCCACCTTTGAACGCACCGTTGCGCCGTGGAGCATGCCTTCCATCTGCACGTCATCGGTGTATTGCGCGGCGCCCGTAACTTTGCCTCGGCCTTCCTTGCGAAGTCTCGAATGACCGATATGAAGTGGTTGGTTCATGCCCATCCTGAAAGTGTTGAAAAACTAACAGGGATGAGGCTTTGTCGCAACGGCTTAGCGCCGTGGTTCCACCACAATGGCGGGCTCCGGAGTGGGACAGCCGAACACACAAAGCCCGCAGCCGGTGCAGAATTCCTCGATGACTTCCGGATGTGGAATCCTGGCATCTTCGCGATCCACAATTCGGATGGCTACACCTGGATAGGGACAGCGATCCACGCAGGTGCGGCAGGCTTGGGCGCTATGGTCCTCACGTTCAAAGGTGAGACATAAACTCTCTTTGATGATCGCGGTGCCCATCTGCACGGCGCGGGGGCCTTCCAGTTTCTCGCCGCTTTTCAAGGTGCGCGTAGGCCAGACCAGGGCTTGAGCATCTTCCGGACAAGCCTTGATACAGGGCAGATCCGTGCAGAGGAAACAGGGCATAGCCCGTGGGTCAATGTAGGGCGCATTAAGGCCTAGGCCCATGCTGGGGCCACCCTTCAGAATCGCGTCCTGTGGACAGGCGGGAATGCAATCCCCACACCGAGTGCAGGCTGTTAAGAATGCAAATTCATCCAAGGCCCCTGGCGGCCTTAGAGCCCGGGGGCTGAATTTAGTGATGGCTTCTTCCACCTGTCCCGCCAAAAACCCTGCCATGACCGTCCCTAGTGACTTGAAGAAGTCGCCACGTCCTTGGGGTTGATCCAGTTTTTTAGCCATTACAGATGGTGTTCATCCAAGTTCCAGCAATCGTAACGTCGGCCGCAGGACACCCCAGAGGATGGGGTCAAAACCAAGGGTCAGCATTCCTTGTTTTTCATCCGGGGAAAGACTTAAGTGGACTTGAATATCGGAACTCACCGCGACCTCCCTTGAACTTGGAGGGTGGGGAAGCCAAGCCACGCCTTTGGGCGCGGGTTTTTGGGACAGCTTTTTGCCTTCTGCGGCTCGGACATTCAACACCAGCAAATCCCCGTGAAAGGTTGGCGTGCGTACTTCTACCAGGTTACCACGCGGAGGTTGGGGTACCAATTCAAAGGCGGCGCGGTAACCCAGTTTTTCGATATCTGGATCCTCGCCATTCATCACCGACAAGGTTTGCGCCAACAGTCCATCCAGGCCCCGATCTCCCATAAAGGCGATGGAGCGTAAATGGGTTCCTGAAATCTCGCCGAGCCCTTCCACCAAGGACGGAAGCAAGGCCAGAACTTGCTCCAAAGCAGGTCTACCGCGGTAACGCAGCGTGTTGATAGGCCACCCACCCGCTAGCGGCATAGGGTCACCCGAAACCTTCGGGTCGGCGTCATCCCGGAGGTCAAGGATACGCCCCGGAAAAGCGTCCAGCAGGTTCGGATTCGCCGGGGTGTCCACCAGAATGGCCACATCCAGGCCCTCTAGCAGCGCGGGCTCCGGGGCAAAGACGATGATATCGCTCTCTTCGTCCTGCATGGACATGGGGCCCGTGGAAAGGGGCAAGACGGAGCAATCCTGGGGCTCCAACGAACCCACTAACTCTCGACCCAACATGGCCTGGGCACCAATAACGGCTATTTTTAACATTTTATTCCTTCCTAAACTCTGATTTCTGCAACGCTTGAGGTTTGGTGATCTTTCAATGCGGCACTCACCTCGCGAGAGAGAAAGGCCCGCACCTGCTCACCGGCCCTACCGGTGAAACGCTGGGGATCCAATAGTGAGGTTAGTTCGTCCTCGTTCATTGCCCACGAAGGGTCTGCCGCAAGCAGGGTGAGCAACTCGTTCCCCTTCCCCTCTTGTTTGATGCGGCGTCCCGCTTCGAGCGCCGCCACACGGAATTTCTCGTGAAGGTCCTGGCGGTCCCCGCCACGCTTGACGGCCTCCATAAGTAGTACCTCGGCGGCCATAAAAGGTAGTTCATGGCTTAGGCGGGCCTCGATCATCCTAGGGTAAACCACCAATCCCGAGGCCACGTTGCGGTAGAGCACTAGAATTGCATCTACCGCCAATACGCCTTGAGACATGGTCAGCCGACGATGGGCGCTATCGTCCAACGTGCGCTCCATCCATTGGGTCGCGCTGGTCTGATACGTGGAAGGCATCAGTCCGAGCACAAACCGCGCAAGACTGTTGATGCGTTCGCTGCGCATGGGGTTGCGCTTGTAGGGCATGGCGCTGGAACCAACTTGGTTTTTCTCGAAGGGCTCTTCCACCTCTTTCAAATGTTGAAGCAAGCGTAGATCGCACGCGAATTTGCTGGCGGACGCAGCCAAGCCACACAAGACCTGGCCGATGCGGTCCTCGAGCTTGCGCGTGGCGGTTTGGCCGCTGACAGGAATCGCCGGGAAGCCAACTTTTTCACAAAAGCGCTGCTCCAGGGCATCTACCTTGGCACCATCACCATTAAACAATTCAAGGAAACTTGCCTGGGTTCCTGTGGTGCCCTTGATGCCACGAACGGGGGTAGTAGCGATGATGTGGTCCAGATCCTCCAGATCCAACAGGAGGTCCTGAATCCAAAGGGTGGCGCGTTTCCCTACGGTGGTGGGCTGGGCGGGTTGGAAATGGGTGAAACCCAAGGTCGGCTGATCCTTCCACTGATCCGCGAAGGTTGCCAAGCATGCGATGACATCCTGCAATCGCTTACGAAGCAGCTTTAGGGTTTCATGGCAGATCAATAAATCGCCATTATCGGTCACAAAACAACTCGTGGCGCCCAAATGAATGATCGGTCTGGCCTTTGGCGCCTGGTCCCCCCAAGCGTGGATGGCTGCCATAACATCGTGGCGCAGGGCAGATTCGTGCGTGGCGATGGCTTCAAGATCCACATCATCTTGGCTGGTCCGCATTTCGGCTATTTGTTCGGCCTTGATGGGCAGACCCAATGCCATTTCGCTTTCCGCCAATGCAATCCAAAGTCGGCGCCAGACCCGCTGGCGATAGAGCGGGGAAAGGAGCCGCACCATGGCTTTGCTGGCGTAGCGTTGCGCTAGCGGATGCTCGAAGCGCTCCAGTTCGGTGGCTTCGCTTGAGGGAAGGAATGGATCGTCCATGGCTACAGTTTGGCAGATCAGACGGAGCCCAACTCGGTGGCGAGGTCCGTCGGCGGTGTGGTTGACTGAATAAGCTGGGAACCTGTAGCGGGAACGTCCGGCCAACCCGGGATTCGGGTCCCGGTGGTTTCCATGGTTTCCAGGTCCTCAATGAAGGCGAGTACCCACGTTTCGATGTCCCAAGGGCGCCCGATTGGGTCCACCGATAAGGCCGCAGCAAAGGCCGCATCCACAGATGTAGGGAGACCGGGCACCAGCTCTGCCAGGGCTTGATGCTCGCCTCGGGCTATGAGGGAGAATACGTCTGCAACCGCGTTTGGAGAGATAAGGCGACGCCCCGTCAGGGCTTCATATCCATTAGCAGCAAAGGCGTAGACATCACTGCGGGCATCCAGCGTGTGGCCCCTCACCTGTTCAGGTGACATGTATTGCGGCGTCCCCACAACCATGCCGGTTTGAGTAACCCCGCCCTCTGCGGACATGGGTTTGGCCAACCCGAAGTCGAGAATTTTCACCTGAAACGAATCCCCCACAGGAATCAGAAAAATATTCGCGGGCTTGATGTCGCGGTGGATCACCCCCGCTCGATGGGCCGCAGCCAGGCCCGCGCCGCCCTGGCGCAGCAAACGCGCCACCTGGGCGGGCGTACCCGGCCCGTAACGGGAGAGCATCGTCCCCAGATCAAGGCCTTTGAGCAGCTCCATCACCATGAAGGCCGATCCATCTTCCAGCTCACCTGTGTCATAGATTGAGATGACGCCTGGATGCTCGATGCTTGCCAGCGCTTTGGCTTCTTGGGTAAATCGGGCTCGGATTTCCGGCATACCGTATAGCTCCGGTTTGATCAGCTTTAGCGCCATTTCGCGATCCAACCGAAGATCCTTGGCTTCAAACACCAAACCCATGCCCCCTTCACCCAATAATCGGACCAGTTGATAGCGCTCCTGCACCACGAAAGGCAAGACCCGTGGGGATTCCAGCTCGCCTGAGTCCCAGGTGCAATGCGTTGTGGATTCGTCGTAGCAGCGCTGACACTTGGGGCAGATCTGCAACAGCGCCACGCCCCTTTCCCTTAGGTTGTCGCGGGTCTGTGCCTGTTGCTGGCGGGCCGCTGAAAGGTTTCGACGGGTCTTCTGCAACTCCAAGATAGCCCCGAGCTGGGCCGCAAATACGCTTACCAGCTGCCTTTCCGAGTCCCCCCAATGGAAGGGCCCTGATAACACCATTCCACCCAAAATTTCACCACTGGGGCCTTGGACGGGAATGGACAGCTCGCGTCTACGATCCTCGGAAACAGGGACAGGGTGTTTTCGTCGGTCCAGCCTGGGATTCAAGTAAGGCTGCGCTTGGAGTTCCTGCATGGTGGGGATGCGCGTATCACTTTCGCCCAAGGCCCGCAGTTCATTACCCTGAACGGTGTAGATGCCGATGCTTGTAGCACCGATGGTCTGGGCCAACTCTTCGGCGATGGCCTTGGACCAGCTAATGATGTCTCGCTGGGCTAGGCTGCTGCTCTCCATAAGTCGGGCGATTTGGTGGTTCTGGGATTCGATGTGATCTTTAGCGGCTTCGATTTCTTGGGTGCGCTGGCGGATCTTGGCTTCCAGTTCCTCGTTCTTGCGCTCCAGCATCCTTAACCGCGTGCGGATCGCAAACCAAACGCCCCCGGTGAGCAGCAGCACGTAAAGCGCGTAGGCCCAAACCGTGCGCCAGGGCGCCGACCGGATCTCGAAGGCCAGATCCACCGGCCCAGACAAACGACCTTGGAAATCTTTGGCCCAGAGTCGAAAGACATAGCTTCCTGCTCCAAGACCGGGAAACTCCCGGCGGGATTCTGGTGACCAATCCGATGGGGATTCTTCGAGGCCCAGGAGCTGGCTGCGGTAGCGCGTTTCAGATGAGCGGAAAAAGCTTAAAAGTGAGTACCCAAAATCCAGGTGCCGGTCCCGATAGCCAAGGCGTGTGCCTTTCGAAAATTCACGCATGATTCCGTTCACCTGAACTTGCTCCAGAAGTAGGCGGGCAGGTGAGTTGGTGGCCAACTCTTGGGTTGGATCGAAGACGACTGCACCCCCGATGGAGCCTCCCCATATGCGGCCCAGGTGGTCCTTCATGGAGGCGCCGCCGTTGAATTCATTACTGGGCAAGCCGCTGTCGGTATTGAAGGTCTCCACCCGAAACCGTCCAGGGACGCCGCTGATGCGGGCCACGCCTCGATTCGTGAATGCATAAAGCCTGTGCTGGGCATCTTCTTGCAACTGGTAGACCGTGTTATTCGGAAGGTGGGGATCGGTCTCCTCTGAGATGACATTCCACGATGGTTTGTCCGCATCTGGATCCAACCACACCAAGCCTCCACCTTCGGTCCCCGCCCAGAGTAAGTGGTGCCCATTCCAATGGGTTTCACAAAGGCTCATCACAGTGGTGTTGGGAAACCCATCCTTGAGGGTGAAAGTCTGGAGTTTCCCATTCCGTTGTCGCACCAACCCACTACTTTCGGTCCCAATCCAGAGGGTTCTGTCGCCCTCGCCACCCGTGGTTTCCAAAGCACTGTACAGGCTATTGGTTGGCAGGCCATCGGCGGTGGCGATGGAATCCCAATGGTCCCCGGTGCGGCGCCAAAGACCGGCGCCACTGGCCACGAGCCACAGGACCCGGCGACCTTTTGAGTCCTTGGTTTCCAGCATCTGACGTATGGTCGCGTGCCGGATGGCCGAGGGTACCTGCGACAGGCTCCAACGACCTTGGTCGAACTGGGCCAATCCTTGGCTCTGGGTCCCCGCGTAAAGGATGGATTGTCCGTTCTCTTGGACCCATTCCAAAAGGCTGAAGATAGTGGTGTCGCGCAGGCCCTCCTTGGGGGTGTAGAAGCGGGTGCGCCCGTGTTCAATCCGTGCCACGCCGCTGCTACGAGTGCCCAACCACAAGGAGCCCTCAAGTCCTCGCCCTCGGGTCAATGCCAGGGCGTAGATACTGGGATCCGCAAGGCCGTTTTCCCGACCAAAACTCTGCCATTGGCCAAACTGAAGGCGCGCCAGCCCGCCATCGGTGCCAATCCAAAGCGCCTCAGTTCCCGAGGGCCCTTCCATGGGGAGCAAACTCCAAATCGCACCACTAGGGAGACCGTTCTGTGGGGTAAATATCCGCCACCCAACCTGATCTCGGCAAGCCAGCCCCCCGCCGCCCGTCCCCACCCAGAGCAGGCTAGAACCGTCGGCGGCAAAGGTTTGCGCGAGGGCATGGATGGATTTCCCACGTATTTCCTGTGGCAGATCAAGGGGCTCCCAGCGTTCGTTTTTTAAGCGGAAAAGTCCCAGACTGGTCCCAGCCAGCAGCTCACCATCTTTGAGTTGCAAGAGAGAATCCACCTTGGCATTGGCCCACTCGGTGCGGATGACATGATCTTTCTCAACTAAAACCAAGCCTTTGCCTGTTCCCACCCAGAGCCCGCCCCTTGGCGCCTTGGCCAGGCAATGGATGGCTGAGGATGGCAGTCCTGCTTCCATTCCAAGTATTTTCCAGGTCTGCCCATCAAAACATCCAAGACCCTGACGCGACGTGGCCGCCCATATCTTGCCGCCACTGGACAGAAGCGCGTTGACGCGCGTTCCAGCGGAGCCCATCGGACCCGAGGGCCAATCCCAATGACCTGCCTTCAACCGTGCAAGGCCCCCATCCTGGTATCCGAACCAGAGGCTTTTATCATTTCCTAAAGCAATACAACGAATTAAGTTAGACACACTATTCTCGGGCCTTGAGGTGATCTTCCAACCATGGCCATCAAACGCCGCCACACCATCTTGGGTAGCCACCCAAAGCCGCCCATCTGCGTCCAAGGACAAGGCCATGGCCGAGTTTTGAGGCAGGCCTTCCCGGCTGGTGATGGTTTGAAAATCTGGACTGGCCCCGCGCACCGGATCCTGGATCACTGCGGCCTGGGGCCCAACGGCCATCAACGCGAGGCTCGAACCCAATACCAGTGCCCATTTCGACAGGCGGGAAGTCAGGGCCGTGCAAACGGGATGGAGTGGATTGTTCCACATGGAACAGCGCTTTCAGTGAAGGGCTGACAGGGCACAAAGGGACTGCTTCGAGTAGACACGAGGGTGGCAATTCTATGAAGCGCAAAAATAGATCCTCGTGCCAGAATTTCCTTTTGGAGACCAGGATGTATGAAGGGTTGCAGCAGGCGGATCCAGCCGTGTTTTCGGCGCTCCAGAATGAGATTGGGCGCCAGCGGCATCATCTTGAACTCATCGCGTCCGAGAATTACGCTTCGGTGGCGGTCATGCAAGCCATGGGCAGCCACTTCACAAATAAATACGCCGAGGGCTATCCAGGCCGCCGTTATTACGGCGGCTGCGCCAACGTAGATATTATCGAAGACCTGGCACGGGACCGGGCCAAGCTACTCTTTGGCGCCGAACATGCCAACGTCCAGCCCCACAGCGGAGCCCAGGCGAATATGGCGGTCTATTTCGCCATGCTGAAACCCGGTGATATGGTTCTGGGCCTGGATCTAGCCCATGGCGGCCATTTAACCCACGGCCATCCGCTCAATAGCAGCGGGGTTCTATACAAATTTGTGGGGTATCACGTTCGTAAAGAAGATGAACGCGTGGACATGGAGGAAGTCCGCAGCCTCGCCCTAGAACATAGGCCCAAGATGATCGTAGTGGGTGCTTCCGCCTATTCACGGATTTTTGATTTCCCAGCCTTCCGCGCCATTGCCGACGAAGTCGGCGCCCTCGTCATGGTGGACATGGCCCACATCGCCGGCCTTGTGGCCACCGGTCACCACCCCAGCCCCGTGCCCCACGCGGATTTCACCACCACCACCACCCATAAAACCCTTCGCGGACCCCGGGGTGGCATGATCCTGTGCAAAGAAAAATACGCCAAAGATATTGATCGCGCGCTCTTCCCTGGTATCCAAGGTGGCCCGTTGATGCACGTCATCGCCGCCAAAGCGGTTTCCTTTTTGGAAGCGCTGCAGCCGGAATTTAAGACCTACAGTGGGCAGGTGGTCGCGAATGCACAGGCCCTGGCCACAGGCCTTCAAGACAAGGGCTGGCGCATCATCAGCGGCGGCACCGACAATCACTTGATGCTCGTGGATGTCTACACCCAAGGCATTCTCGGGAATGACGCGGAAAAAGTGCTCGATCGCGCAGGTCTCACGGTCAACAAGAACGGGATTCCCTTCGATCCGAATCCACCCATGAAACCCAGTGGCATCCGCGTGGGCAGCCCAGCCTTGACCACTCGCGGGATGAAGGAACCCGAAATGACCCTCATCGCGGGTTGGATTGATCATGCTCTGAAAAATAGAGACAACGCAGCCGCCATTTCCGCGCTCCAAGAAGAGGTTTTTTCACTCGGAGAAAAATATCCCATCCCCGAATAAATCCACAATCCTGATTTGGAAGCATCGATTTTAAGACTCAAAGGCTTTTACCGCCGCAAAGACGCCTTGGACCGCTTGGGCCATTCGACTGTAATCAAGGTGGGCAGGAGTGTCTTGGGCAGTGTGGTAGGTTCGATTCCGATAGAAGGCTGAATCCGTGACCATGACTGCCGGGATACCTTCTTTCCAATAGCTCGCGTGATCAGAAAAATCAATACCCGTCAGGCCCGCTGGCGCATTCATGGACCAGATGGGCAGGGGTGAGGCTGATTGCATAGCAGCCTTCACTTTCCGGACCAGATTCCCATGGCCGATGCCACCGATGACAGCGATGAAATTCCCTTGGTTAGGGTAGATGAGGTCCATTCCTGGAATTGGGTATCGCTGGCTACCGGCCTCATTCGTGAAGGTTCCGATCATCTCGAGACACACCATGGCTCTTACCTGCGTTTTACTAGCAATTAGCTGCTTAGCGTGGTGAACACTACCCATATGCTCGGTCCTGAAGAACGGGGGTTCCTCCAAAGTGAAGGCCACCAACTCCACAGGACACGTCGGGGGTTGCTGCTTTAGGAGTTCCGCCAGCCCTAAGAGACCCGCCACTCCACTAGCATTGTCATCGGCACCGGGATTTGGGCCACATACATCATAGTGAGCACCCACCACCACCAATGCTCCACTCTTTGGACCAAAACGGGCGACCACATTCCGATAAGTACGGCCCTGAACTGAGTAGATCTGTTCTGAAACTTGGGCGCCTGTCGCCTCCAGCCTTCCCTTAATCCAGGTCGCAATCTCATCCAGCCTTTCGGGATGGAGATAGTCCCTTGGGACTCGCGACTCCGAAAGCGTCCGCACATCCGCTTCCAGGCGTTTCGGCTCAACAGAAGCAACCACCAAAGCCTGGGGGTGAATCAAGACGGGCTGTACCACATAAATAATCGGAAGCCCAAAGAGTGCTGCGGTAAGCAGGACTGCGATGCATCTGGGACTTAAAATCAATCGCTGGATGGCCATCATGGCAGTCGGTGAAGACTCTGGTTCACTCAGCATCCAGCCATGGTGGCAGAATGGTGTCACGGATTCCGATGATCTTTTGCCAGTCGCTTTCGCGGCGAAAGCGGGAGGCACGGCGCCGATGCTCCGACCAACCCAAGTGCAGTAAGCTGATCCTTATGCGCCCCTTGACCCTTGCTACCATCCTGACCTTGTTCGCTCTCGGCTGCGGGGGCGGTTCGGGGGGTGGATCCGACCCAGGTCCGAGTGGTCCGCCTGGTCCCCCTACTGGTAATTTCGGCGCCAGTCTGGCATCTGGTGTACCGCGCGATGGAGTAGCGGGCTGCTGGGGCTACACCGCTCCTGATGGTGGCCGATACGGCCTTATGGGCACAGCTAAAGGCGTGCTCGTCGTGGACCTGAGAAATCCCGATCTGCCCCGAGTCGTGGACGAGGTGGACGGCCCCACCAACACCAGTGTGCCAGGGATCTACTGGCGGGAGATGCGGGTCTACGGCCACTACGCCTACATCTGCAGCGAACACACTAACTTTCGGGGCGGCGTGATGGTGTTGGATCTGGCGGGGCTGCCGGATCAGGTGCGCTATGTGAGGAGCATTCCCCCCCACGATGGCCAACTGTATGCCCATACGGTGGATATTGATCCGGCCACGGGCCTGCTCTACCTTCAGCGCTACACTCAAATGGCCGCGCCCAGCGATCATCCCCTTCCCCATCACGATGAGCAATTCGGCACGCCAGGCCAAGGCTCCGTGGAGATTTGGGACCTCAAGGCCGACCCCGAACAGCCCACCTACGTCACGACCTTCAATCAGGGCCACTTCGTTCACGACATGACCGCTCGCAATGGCCGCTGCTATGTGGCGGAAGGCTACGACAGCGCCTACTCTGTCTGGAACATCACCGATCCCCGCCATCCGGCCCTGGTAGTCAGGTGGAACGTGGCTTCCGGCCACTTCGCTCACAATATCTGGCCCAGCGAGGATGGCAGTTTTGTGGCCACCACCGAGGAGGTTCCGCGAGGACTCCCCATGCGGATTTGGTCCTTAAATGGGGGCCTGGCGCCCACCGCCCGAGGCAGCTTCAAGTATGGCGATGCAACTCCGCACAATGTTCACATTGAAGGCACTCGCGCTTACCTGAGCCACTACAGCCAGGGGCTTGTGGTGGTTGACATTAGCAACCTAGATCAGCCCACCGCGCTCGCCCATTGGGATACAAGCCCCTTCGTCGGCAGCGACTACGAGGGATGCTGGGGCGTCTTCAAGTTTCCTGGACAACCCTTGATGTTGGGCAGCGATATCCAGCAGGGCCTTCAGGTGGTCCGCATTACGGCGCCTTAGGCCCATGGAAGCCGATGGCCTATTCGTCTACGGCTCGCTTCGCGAAGGCGGATCCAACCATGCTTGGTTAAAGCGTACAAATCCAGTCGGTCACACTCGCGCCTATTCCTCTGGACGCCTTTTCCATTTGCCGGAGTCAGGTTTCCCAGCCCTGATACCGGGTCCCATCCCCGAACACTTGCCGCCGGGCCCTAGTTGGGTGGTGGGAGAGTTCATCGGATACGAAGATGAGCAGGATCTGGAGGCTGCCCTCGATGATCTCGATCAGGTAGAGGGTTTAGGTGAAGGTCTATTTGAGCGGCAGGTAATCCCGGTCCTTTTGGATGGCGGCCAGTGCTATGCCGCTTGGGCTTACGTTTTCCCCGTGGACCGCTTGCCCCGGCTTGAGCGGGAAGGTGTGGAACTGGTGGGCGGCGACTGGGAAGCCTATCTCTAGGGGCCGCATCTGCGACCCCTAGAACCCCTGGTGCTTTCAACCCGAATTTTGCGTTTGTGCTCATGGTCAGAAGGCATCAGGCCTCTGGCTTCAGGCTTCGTTGTTGATTTTGGATGGGCCATCTTGCACACATGCATGCGATA
>JAYVXV010000280.1:0-3825 GCA_043784905.1 Holophagaceae bacterium
GTAGAAAGTCAAATCAAACAGGGTTCCGCCTTCGTCATCGAAATCCCCGCCCCTCTTATTCAGACCTCCAAACCCGATGAGCAAGAGGGCCTCAAATGACCAAGCTCCTGCTCATCGAGGACAACGAGCTGAATCGCGATGCATTGTCGCGGCATCTCATTCGTCGCGGTTTCGACGTGATATCTGCCAGCGATGGTGTCGGGGGCCTCACGCTCGCGGCCAAAGAGATGCCCGATCTCATTTTGATGGACATGGGGCTTCCCGACCTGGACGGCCATCAAGCCACCCAACTTCTGCGGAGCGACGCCATCACCGCAGGGATTCCCGTTATTGCCCTCACCGCCCACGCCATGGACGCCGATCGCCAATCTGCCCTGAATTCCGGCTGTGATGATTTTGAAACCAAGCCCGTGGATGTCTCAAAGCTGGTTCAAAAAATCCAGGCCTTGCTGGGTCGCTCGAAGACGTGATTTTTCGCCAGGAACAATAGATTGTAAGGACACCCGCGCATTTTGGATGGACACTTCACCCAAACACCCCGCACCACGATTCTGAATGGACCCTAGGACCATGCGTTTCAAGCCCGCCATCCTCCTCGCTCTGGCAGCCCTAGGGAGCCTTACCCTGGCTGCCCAACAGGATCGAGATCCTGGGGTTCCTGAGGACAAGGCCCTTCACGATCTTTTGGAGTTGATGAAGACGCCCGTGGTGTCGGCATCTAAAACCAGCGAAAAATTATCCGACGCTCCGGCCATGGTGATCGTGCTGACCCGGTCCGATCTGGAGGATCGCGGTTACACCGAACTGAGCCAGATCCTCGACGATCTGCCAGGCATGGACGTGGTCCGCAGTTATGGAGCCAACCTCTTCAAGAGCTACTGGCGCGGCTACCGGAACGACATCGGCGATCCCTTCCTGGTGATGGTGGACGGCGTGACCTTCAACCACCTATGGTTCGGCACCGCCGACACTCCCCTGGTCACTTATCCGCTGTCGGCCATCGAGCGCGTGGAGGTGGTCTACGGCCCGGCCTCGGCGGTCTATGGCGCCAACGCCTTCATGGGCGTCATCAACATCATCACCGGCAAGGCCCGCACCGGCGGGGGCACCACGGTGCGCGGCAAATTCAGCGCGGGCAGTTTCGGATCGCGCATCGCCGATTTCCACGCCACCCACCGCACGGGGGAGCTGGCCTTCTCCGTCGCTGCGCGGTCGGATCAAGGCGGCATGGATGAGGAAGCCGCAGAGCGCTACGAGTACACCAAGCGGTCCTACTATGCCAACCGCCAGCTATGGGGGCCGGTAGTGGATGATCCGAATCTCGCCGGCCTCGCGGATTCCGAGCACCAGCACAGCTCCGTGGACGCCCGCATCACTTGGGGCGATACGGAATTCGCTGTGCAGAGGTTCTCGTCATCATCGGGCTACGGTACCGCCTACGCCGCAGATCAATCCCAAAGCCTGGCACGCTGGACACGCCCCGAGTTGAGCTTCCAGGTGCGCCAGGGCTTTAGCTTCGGCGAGCGCGTCACCTCCACGCTGCTCGTGCGCCACCGGCGCAGCGGCGTGGATGGCGATTCCTACGACCTTAATTCCTTCTACGGCATTGGGGCCGGAACCTCCAGCGTGATTACCCGCTATGAGGTGCTCACTTCCAGCCTCGCCTACACCCAGGATTTCGAAGTGAAGGCGAGCGAGCGCCTCACCATCAATACGGGCCTTAGCTTTGAGCAGAAAACCTTGCAGAAGGCGTATGCCACGGCATCGGGCGGCGCGCCGCCCGCAGGTTCCCTGGGCGACGCCAACCACTTCAGCACGGATGACCGCGGCCTCTATGTCCAGGGGCGCTACGTCTTCGATGCCTACAACAAGGTCTTCGCGGGCCTACGTTCCGATCACAATTCAATCTACGGCACCGCCGACACGCTGCGAGGCGGCTACGTGGGCCATTTCGGGCCCTGGGGGGTGAAGGCGCTCTACGGCCAGGCCTACCAGGAACCCACCGCTCGACTTCTCTTCGGCGCCACCACGGGCACCGGTTCCAATGCCAACCTGCGGCCCGAAACATCCAATACAGCTGAGCTGAGTGGCAGTTACACCGAGCGATCTTTCAGCGCAAATCTCGACGTCTACAAGGTCAAAAACAGCCACAAGATCCAATTAATCAACGGGCTGGTGGTCAATTCTGGGGATCAGGAAATCACCGGCGCGGATCTCTCCATCCAGTGGCTCGTTCCGACCTCCTTCGCCAATCAGTGGAAGGTCTGGGGCTACTATTCCCGCTACTTCAAAGCCGATGACATCACCCCCACCCCGACGGGAAACGTCATCACCCGCAGCGGTGATTTGGCGGACAACAAAATTTGGTTAGGCACCACCCTGGTCCTGAATAACCACCTCAGCGGAACCTTGCTGGCAAGGCTCATCGGCTCGCGGCCGACGGTTCTGAGCAACCCGGTTCGCGAGGTAGATCGCTTCAATACTTTGGATCTTTCCCTCCATTTCAAAGATTTCTGGATCAAGGGCCTGGGCGCCTCTCTGCGAATTGCGAATCTCACCGACCACGCTTATTTTCACCCCGGACTTCGAGATGCAGGGGCGGGTACCACGCCCGGCGCCTTCAACGCGACTGGCGTCTGGGTGGGCTCAAAGAGCTACTACAACTCATTGCTCCCCCAACCCGGTCGCTCGGTGCAGTTCAGCGTGAATCTGAATTTCTAACCCGAGCATGAACCCCGATTTTGCAGGAGTGCTCAACCCGGATTTTGCAGTTGTCATTGTTCCAGGCCGCTTCAGGCCTCGGACATCGGGCCTCGTTGTCGTGGGTCGCTATCGCATGCATGTGCGCAAGATGGCCCATCCAAAATCAACAACGAAGCCTGAAGCCAGAGGCCTTCTGACCTTGAGCACAAACGCAAAATCCGGGCTCAAGGTTAGGGGCTTCAAGCCTCAAGCGCAGGTTTTGTTGTTGGTTTTGGATCGCTCCGCTCGCACAGCAGCCACGCGAAGCGACCCACAACAACGAGGTCGGATGCCTGATACCTGAGCGCCCTGGAACGAAGAACAAACGCAAATTCCGAACGAAGCGTATTCAGAGCGTAGACTCGACCGCGTGAGTGATACCGATTCCAGATTCACGCTTCTGCGTCAGGTGGCCGACCCAACGGTCGTCGCGGCCCTCGAACGTCTCGTGCGTGAAGGTCTGGATGCGGAGCTTTGTCGCATCAACGCCTATGACTTCGCCGCACGCCATGGATTGCGGGAAGACAAAGCCGTGGACACCTTTGTTCACGCCTCGCGCCTTGGACTCTTTGATCTTTCCTGGAACCTGCTTTGCCCAGGCTGCGGCGGCGTTTTGGAAGCTTCCGCCAGCCTCAAGTCCGTTGCGCCTCACGCTAGAGAACCAGACCGACCATCGTGTGTTGCCCGGAATCTGGATCGCCAACGAAAAGTTGCATGACTTGTTGGGCCATCGGCGGCGCTTTCTTACCGCGAAAGATTTGCTGACCACCCAGACCTTTCGCGATCTCTATCGAGCCGACACGCTGGACGTGAACCAACGCCTGAAAATCACGAGCCTGACCTTTCTTTTCACGGACCTGAAAGGCTCCACCGAACTCTACGAACGAGTCGGTGATCTCGTGGCCTACGATCTGGTGCGCGCCCATTTCCGCGTCCTCAACGAAGTGATCGCATCAGAATCCGGTTCAGTGGTGAAGACCATCGGCGATGTGGTCATGGCCACTTTCCCTACCCCAGAACGCGGTCTGAGTGCCGCGCTGAGAATGCGCGAGGCCATGGCCCACCTGAACGCCCCCAGTGACC
>JAYVXV010000281.1:0-3819 GCA_043784905.1 Holophagaceae bacterium
GCTCTTTGGTGTGGCCGTGCAGAACGGCGTGCTGATGGTGGAGCGCATTCGAGACCTGCGGCAGGCAGGATTGGAGCAGGCTGAGGCGATTCGGGAGGGTGCCTTTTCACGCATGCGTCCGGTGGTGATGACCGCCGCCATGGCAGGTCTAGGCTTGCTGCCCGCGGCCCTTTCCCATGAAGTCGGCGCCGAAACTTCACGCCCTTTCGCGGTTGTCATCGTCGGCGGCCTAATCACCGCCACCCTGCTCACCCTGTTCGTCCTGCCTCTCCTCTACGCGCTGTTCGAGCGCGAGAAAGCGGAGTACTGATATGCGCCTCATCTTGGCTTTCATTCGCGCAGGCCGACTCGATGCGCTCCTCGATGCTTTGAGTGAACACCATGTGCAGGGCCTTTCAGTCTCGCGTTGCGAAGGCTTCGGGCAGGAACATGACGCCCGCCATCCAGAGCACACAGACCACCTTGGCGTGGACCTGACCGAGAAGGTCCGGATCGAACTGGTCTGCCGCGAGGACGAGGTCGAGGATCTCCTGAAAACCCTCTACGAGGTGCTTCACACGGGTCGCGCGGGTGACGGGAAAGTTTTCGTGCTCCCGGTCCTGGATGTTCTTCGCCTTAAAACCGGCGAGCGCGGACCTGAGGCGCTCGGTCCATCCAACCACTGATTTCCCATCTCATTACCGGAGCAACCCATGCGTTTTACATCCACCGCCATCCTTCTCGCGTCAGCCATGGCGCTGCGTTCGGACGCCCTGTCCGATCTGAAATCTGCTCTGGTCCGGTTTCCTGGGCGGGCTCCGATCCAGGTCCAACTTCAATACAAAACGAATCGGGAACAGAGTCGGCGGGGTGCCTCTACATCGAGTGGAACGGATGTCACGGTGGATCTCATGGAGGACTCGCAATCGCTGAAGTTAATCTGGGACGCCAAAGATGCCCGTCGCGTCAATGAGGAAGCCCGGGTCCACGACCACGATTCCAAGATCGCCACACCCCTGCGAGATGCCATGAAGGATCTGGATCCGGGCCGCCTGAGCCATCTTGTGAATCAGGCCGAAATTCTGAGCGGCCTTCTGGAGGACAGCAAATTTATTTCAGAATCTCCCGAGACTTTTGAAGGGAAGCCCGCTCGGCTGTTGACGTTCAGGTTCACCCAACGCCTGTCGTCTTCCTTGCGGTCCAGGCTCATCCGCAGCGATGCAACCCTCAAAATATGGGTGAATTCGGAAGGCATTCCGACCGCTAGTGAATCGGTCACACACTACGCGGGCCGCCGCAGTCGCATTTTCGGGGACTATTCGGGTAGCTCACAGATGCTCACGCATTACAGCGTATTTACAGACCGACTTTTTGCGGCGGATCGGAGCACGGAAGAGACCCAAACCGAAGAGGGGGAGTCTGTCGTTTCGCGAAAAGAAGTCCACCTCCAAACTCGCTGAACTTGTCTGAACTCGATACCCGGAGAGCCGATGTCCGAACACCACGCACGCCTGCAAGACATCCGAGAGCGATTTCCGATAGAACATCCGGAACACCAGCATCGCCAGCGCCTCACCCGTTTTGACCGTGCGGCGCTCGCCTTCACAAGTGTTACGGGTGATGTTCGTTTTTTCGCGGCGGCGGGGGTACTGATTCTTTGCTGGATGTTCTGGAATAGCGTAGCTCCGCACCCTCTTCGTTTCGATCCATTTCCAGGTTTTCTGATTCTGCTAGGGGCCACCAAACTTGTTCAGCTCCTGTTCATGCCCCTCATCATGGTGGGCCAGCACCTCGAATCCAAGCGTGCGAAAGCTCACGCAGAGACCGCCCACCGAGCAGCGCTTCGTAACTCGGCGGAGACAGAGTTGGTGTTGGCTCGGCTCGCGGAAATCGAGACCCTCTTGAAGGAAAAACGGCCCTAGGCGTTGGAGTATCTGGAGGCCTACGCCATCCTTACTCACGGCGTGGCCCCGGACGGGTGACGCGGCTGCGCTGATTCGGTGCTAATACGTCAACCTAGCCTTCATTCCCTCATTCCCGTTCCAATTTCTCTACCCATTTTTTTACTTCGGCATCGGGCTCTGGGCTTTTGGACAGGGCGATTCGGAAATCTTCGAGAGCGTCCCAAAGGGCGCCGCGTTTGATATGAACCATGGCGCGCTCTTTGTAGGGCAGGCTGTCTTCGGGGTCGAGCAACTGCAAATGAGTGGAGGTCCACAGGGCTTCTTCCCAGGATTCGGCCTTCATGAATCTCAAGTGCAGATTCCGCACGAGCCGCGTGAGGATGGCGCGATGGGGCGTGGGTTTGAGCATCTCGGGAAGAAAAGTCACGCGACCGGCGGTGGCACGTTCCACCAACAGGGCGGCCTCTTCCTCGCCTACGGCACGTCCTCCGTGGAAGGGATCAATGCAAAGCAGCCCATCATCCATGCGCAGGCCTGCGATGAAATGGCCAGGAAGGCCGATGCCCACAGCATCCAGACCCAACCTACGCGCCACATCAATCCAAAGGATCGAAAGGGAAATGGGCAGGCCCCGTCGCCGGGTGATGACCTGCGGTAGCACCGCGTTGCGCGGGTCTTCGTAGGTCTCCCGGTCCCCGCGAAAACCCACATGGCGAAATAAGTAATGGTTCACCGCCTCGATGGCTTCTACGGAATCCCAGGGCAGTGGCATCCGCCCTGCTAGGCGATCAGCCCAATGCTCAATCAGGCCCAGCACCGGACCCGGGTCTGGATCATCCAGCAACGGGGAAACCGCATGGATGGCGCCCTCGGCCAAGGCGGTGCATTCCGGGTCCCGCAGCAGGAATTCGTGAAGCGACATCGCGACTACCTGCCGCCAGAGCGGGCCCACCACATACGGCCCAGGAGGAAAGCCAGGATGCCCAACGCCATGGCTCCGTAAACGATGGGGAGGAAGCTGCTGGTAGCGGCGTCTACTTTTTTCTTTTCATCGGCTTTGCGGATGTTTTCATCAATGGAAAGTTTCTGCCGGATATCTCGAGCATCAGCGATGGCTTTCTTAGCGGACTCTCGAGCTTCTTGGGTCTCCTTCATGGTCGGATCTTGCTTGTCAGGCGCGTTGTCCTGGTTGTCTTGCAATACGAGACTCACTCGGCCAAGTCGCTGCCTGCCAGGTCGTTGCTTGCCAGGCCTTTGCCAGCCAGGACTGTGGGGGTGGCGATGATGGGCCGGTGCATAAACGCTGCCTTCACCAGGTGCGCTCCGGTCTTTGCCTTGATCCTGGCCTTGATCCTGGCCCTGGTCATAGGTGCTGTTGTCCAAAGCTTCGGTCAAGTCCTGGATGTCCTGGCGCATGGCTTGGATCTCACCATGCTGGCGGTTCAGCATGCCGCCATGGAGCCACAGCAGAGCTACTTGCGCAGCCAAAATCGCCACCAGCGTGGCAAGGACTCGGTTGGTCCAATTGAATTGACGGGGTTGCGGTGACTCGTTCATGCAGCGTCCCTCCCCAGAATTAATAGGGTACGGTCATCGCGGTTCTGCGTCTCGAAATTTGCGACGTCCTTGAACACGGCTTCGCAAGCGGCGCGCAGACTACCCGTGCCCCAAAGGCGCTGAAGCTGAGCACAAAAGCGATCCAGGCCGTATTGTTCGCCCTGGCGATCCATGGCTTCGGTCAGGCCGTCGCTGTAGAGCACCAACCACTCTTTGGGGCCGAGTTGGCCTTCCAGAATCTCCCAGTCCCCCGGGCCCGCTGGGCGAAGGCCCAAGCCACGACCATGGGGATTCAGCTCTTCGGAATCCTGCGGCAACGAGCCCTTCAAGAGCAGGGCGGGTGGGTGGCCGGCCCGAGCCAAACGATAGTGGCCACGCT
>JAYVXV010000282.1:0-3801 GCA_043784905.1 Holophagaceae bacterium
GGGAACATCCTGGTTTCAATTGAACACGGCGCTGGCTTTGGAGTCTCTCGGGCGCCAGCAAGAAGCCCGAGGCCGATTTCAACAGGCCTACAGCCTGGATCCCTTGAATGAAGATATTCAGCGGCACGCGGCGCGGGTGGGGCTCCCTCCGGTAGGGTCTTTGGATGAATGGCACTTGTTGACGAAAGGTCAACGTGCCTTAGAACAGAAACATCCCGATGAGGCAGCCCGGATCTTTGATTCAGCGTGTGAATCGTTTCCTGGGAATGCCCTCTGTTGGTCGCTGTCTGGCGATGCACTCCTGTCTGGTGGCCGCCCCACGGAGGCCCGACAAGCCTATGTCCGCGCCCTTTCCATGGATGCCGAAAACAGTGAATTGAACCGCGCCTGGCTGGCCAGTTTCCTCTACGATCCCATCGCCACGGAGTCCGAACAGATCACCGCGCATCGCGCCTGGGCGCAGCGTTTCGCGGACCCTATTTCAGCAACGGCAACCGCTTTCCTGAACACCCGAGACACGTCCCGGATCCTGCGAGTGGGCTATGTTTCAGGAGAGTTCTGCCAGCATCCCTGCGCGGCGTATCTGGAGCCATTATTTGAGGCCCACAATCGTCAAAATATAGAATTGTTCGCCTACAGCAACGTGACCATTCCAGATTCCATGACCGAGCGTTTGCGGCAGCGTTGTGATCACTGGCGCAGCATCGCTTCCCTTGGGGATGAAGCCGCCGCTCAGCTGATTCGGGAGGATCGCATAGACGTGCTCATTCACCTGGGTGGGCACCTTGCCCAGTCCCGCCCCTTGCTGTTTGCCCACCGCGTGGCCCCAGTCCAGGTGGGCTTTCTAGCCTATCCTGCCACGTCGGGTATGAAGGCCATGGACGCCCGCATCACGGATGCATTTATAGACCCACCCTCGGAACAGGATTGCGGCCCCGAGCGACTCATGCGGCTTTCTTGCGGGGCCTTTTGCTGGCGTCCACTTTTGGACGCGCCAGACCCGGAGCTTCTGCCTAGCGGGCCCATTACGTTTGGGTCTTTCAATAATTTGGCAAAGCTCAATTCGGTGGTGCTGGATACGTGGGCAGATCTTTTGCTAGAACTCCCCCATGCCCGGTTGCGTTTGAAGGATCGAAACCTGGACGACGCCCTGGTTCGAGAACGTATCACCCTTCATTTCAAACGCCGGGGAGTTGGGGAAGACCGCCTGGTGTTTCTTACTTTTTCCGAGAGCGCGGCCCAGCATCTTTCCGAGTACCACGCGGTCCACATCGGATTGGATCCTTGGCCACACCCCGGGCACACCACCACCCTAGAGGCCCTATGGATGGGCGTTCCCGTCGTTTCACTCAAAGGGGACCGAGCTGCGGGGCGTGGGGCTGAGAGTCTCCTTCAAACGGCGGGCCTTTCGCCTTTCATCGCCCTTTCCCGCGACGAGTATGTGACCAAGGCCGTGGCCGCCGCATCGGATTTGAAGACGCTAGCCTCCCTGCGATCAGGGCTCCGATCTCGAATCGAAAAATCTCCTCTGCGGGATGAAATGAACTTTGCGCAAAAGATGGAAGAGGCCTATCGCGAATTGTGGGAAGCCTGGTGCAGGTCGCCCATGGCGTCGCTGGATTAATTTCAAGCAAAGGCCTAGAGTTGACACCCTACTTGGAGGTTCAAATGAATCGTCGACTCATGCGTTGCCTTGTGGTCCCTGGAATCTTGATTTGTAGCGCAACCCCGGCTCTCCCCACCTGTGGAGGTGGAGGTGGAGGCGGCCGCGGCGGCGCTCTGCCGGCGGGCATCGGCAGGCCGACCCAAACGGATGCCTATGTGGTGCCCTGGAAACTTTACGCGCCTGGCCAAATCCCCGTGGCCAATGGGGGGTTCACCCTGCATTGGTTTCCCGCTTCCGCCGACGAATCCAGAAAATCCGGGCTTCAGGTTTCGCGAATGCTGAGCCTTTTTTCCGGCAAATGCGTGGCCATGGCCATCGTGACGCCAGATAACAAACTGCTGGTGGATAAGTTCGCTCCAGACGGCAAGCTTTCTTTTGCAGTGCTCACGGATAGCGCAGGGGTTGAACTTGCGCGGGTGGTGGCAAAGCCTAAGGGCTTAGATGTCTACGACGTGGAGAAAATGGTCTCCAAGACGCTCGACGCGAAAGAGGATCAACTCAAAGCCCAGATTAAGGAGGCCAAGGCCAAGGTCGAAGCCGGGGATAAGGACGCCGCCATCGCCATCTATAAACAGGTGATGGAGCAGAAATGTCTATTCCCATCCAAAGCTAAAGATGCGGGCAAGGCATTGCAGAAACTCGGCGTGGTGGTGGAAACTTCGTCGCTGGCGGATGTTCCTGATGCCATTCTTACGGGCACTGTTCCCAAGGAAATCGAACGTGTCATGACCCGTGGTTTGCGGGCCGAAGAGCGTGGTGAATACGCAGCGGCCAGGAGCCTCTACAAGCAGGCCCACGAGATGGATGCGGGTGATCCAGTGCCCCTGCGCTTTCTCGGCGAACTCTATCGCCATCACACCGGCGAATGGAGCGAGGCCGAAAGCGCTTTCCGCGAACTGCTCACCCTTGAAGCTGATCCCCTATCGCGGGCCGTGGCCTTGCATGGCCTTGGCAAAATGACCATCCACGCAGGGAAATATGAGGAAGGTCTGGCGATGTTCCAGCAGAGCATTGATGCCTATCCCCTGGCGCTGACTTATCGCAACATGGCGGTCTATTGGAACGAGTGGAATCACGCCAAGGCGGAGGGCTTCATGCGCAAAGCCCTTGATCTTGATCCCAAGGATCCATACAACTTGATTTTCGCGGCCACCTACCTCGCCGATTCGGGCAAGAAAGACGAGGCCATGAAGATCGCCAAAGCTAACGAAACGCTGTTGAGCGCGAGCTATAATTTGGCGGCGGTCTACGCCCTGTTGGGCGAAAAAGATAAGGCGTTGGCCATGCTGCATCGCCACTTTTACCGCTACGAACGCTTCAACGCTGTGCGCGAGAAAGAGATGCAGGAAGCCAAGGTAGATGTGGTTTTCGCGTCGCTGAAAGCCGATCCACGCTTCATCGCGTTGACCAAGGGGACGCGCTCTTAGCACGTGTCAAAAAAATCCGGCACCGCGAGAGTGGTGACGGGGGGTACCTTAGCCCGGATTTTGCAGTTGTCATTGTTCCAGGCCGCATCAGGCCTCGGGCATCAGGCCTCGTTGTCGTGGGTCGCTATCGCATGCATGTGTGCAAGATGGCCCATCCAAAATCAACAACGAAGCCTGAAGCCAGAGGCCTGATGCGTTCTGACCATGAGCACAAACGCAAAATCCGGGTTAAGCCGAGCTTGCCTTTGGAACGAATGGTTAATTTTTGAATGACGGCTTAGTCTTTAGGCATGGCCTTCCGCGACCCTCACGCCATTCTACTTAACCGGTCCAACATCCTAGTGGTGACGGGCGTGAGCGTGGCACTGCTCTGCCTGAGCTATGTGCTGGGGGTGCAGGTTGGCAAGCAGAGTGCGGCGCTGCAACAGCCTGCGGCCAAAGGAAGCGGTGAGAATCTCACCGCCCTTCCGGCGCCCATCCTGGATCAATTGAAATCCTTTGACGGCAATGACGCGGTAGATGCGGTGATTCCACCGAAGCCCGCGCCAAAACCAGAACCTAAATCTGAAGGCAAATCCACGGCCACGCCTGATGTAAAAACCACGCCCAACGCCAACGCGAAGCCTATTGCCCAAGCCGTTCTAACTGCTCCGATTGCCGCTACGCCCAGCCCAGGGCCCGTCGTGAAACCGGCTAAATGGACCCTTC
>JAYVXV010000283.1:0-12064 GCA_043784905.1 Holophagaceae bacterium
AAGCTCGTGTAGTAGTCGCCAATCTTGCGAAGCTCGGAACCCGCGGGGGCCTTGCTTTGGGTGGTCGCCTTAATCAGCGCTGCGGTGCGCTTGTCGGTGAGATCGGCCACCGTGGCGCCCACGCCAAAAGAGCTACGGTCCGGGGGAATGGGTGTCTGTTTCAACCAAGTGCCGTTGGCGTAGGTGAAGAAGTTGTCGCCGGGAGCCACGGAAAGGTCCATGCCTGCGAGGTCGAGGCCGTTGGGGGTGGCGGGTGCGTGGGTCGAGGGCTTGGGGTTTGCATTGACGCCAGGCGCTGAGGCAAAGGCTAAGCCGGAGGCAACAAGGCCGAGGCAAAGGGAGCGGTGGAAGTGAGTCATCGGTGTCATGGGATTCCTGGGGAATGCATATAGCTTGGGCCACCTGGAAGGTGATGCCAAGGCGAGAGTGCGGGAGTGGGTGGAATGAAGGTGTTGGGATTCTAAGACTGCGGTACTGGTCGGCCCCGCCGGACCGTCTGCGAACGCGTCCGCGTTCTACGCCTATCCCTACTGGCGCGCATCTACCGTTCGAATCCCTCGTCCTCCGCCAAAAAAGCGAAGCGCCCGACTCCTTGTAGATCGCGACCCACCATGACCTTGGGGATTCACTCCGCGCTTCGCGCTCCGTTCCGCGGTAGCTGCTGCGCCCGGGATTCCGGCTGCGCCGGACCGGCTACGAACGCGTCCGCGTTCTACGCCTATCCCTACCGGCGCGCATCTACCGTTCGAATCCCTCTCTCTCCGCCACAAACAATAGGCGCCACCTCAGGTGGCGCTTTTTGTGGCGGAGAGAGAGGGATTCGAACCCCCGGTAAGTTGCCCTACGTCTGATTTCGAGTCAGGTGCCTTCAACCACTCGGCCATCTCTCCAGGACTGACCAGATTATCAGGATTTGGCGCGCTTGGCTTTGAAGAAGGCCTGAAGCTGGGCTCGGCATTCGGGTTCCAGAAGGCCGCCACTGAACGAGATGTCATGGTTGAGGCGGGCGCCCTCTAGGGCTGGCAGAAGGCGGCTGACGCCCACTTTGGGGTCGCTGGCACCATAGACGACGCGGGCCACCCGGGCGTGGATGAGCGCGCCAAAACACATAAGGCAGGGCTCCAAGGTGACGTAAAGGGTGGCGCCACCCAGGCGGTAGTTGCGCAGGTAGCGCGAGGCATCGCGGAGGGCCTGGATCTCGGCGTGGGCGGAGGGATCGTGCGACGAGATGGGGCAGTTGTGGCCCCGGCCCGCTGCCTGGCCTTCGACCACCAGAATGGCCCCGATGGGGACTTCGTCCTTACGGTCCGCCTGCTCCGCTTCCTCCATGGCCAGCCGCATGAAATATAGATCGTCTCCGGACCACATGGTTTCCAACATGGCTACATTGTCGCGATCTGATCCTGCTTGGGGGGAAACGATTATTCTCTCGTGGGTCCAGTGAATAAAAAAGCATATTAATGCATAAATTTCACGGCTATACTTCCAAAGGTCCCCTCAGAAGGATCCATCACATCTCAACCCCACAGAGCCCGAAGCCATTTTGGAACGGTGACTCGTGGGGTTTTTGCAGGGGGAAAGCGATGCGGGCCCATCTGATCCTGAAAGACGGCGCGGTATTTCGTGGACGGGCGCCGTTGGGGTTTGGGGGTGGCGGTGAGGCGGTGTTCACCACCGCGATGGCGGGCTACCAGGAGATCCTGACGGACCCAAGCTTTGCGGGACAGATGGTGACCATGACCTTCCCCGAACAAGGCATCTACGGCATCCACGCAGGATTGCAGGAGTCCTCGAAACCCTGGGCCACGGGGATGCTCTGTCGCCGCGTATCCGGGACCCCGGATCACACACTTTCGGAGAGCGATCTCGGGAGCTGGTTGAAGCGGCACCGCGTTCCGCTCATGACCGAGTTAGACACTCGCGCCCTCACCCAGCATCTGAGGGATGCCGGTTCGCAACCGGCCCTGATCTGGACCGAGTCCGATGGCAGCGTGGAACAAGGCAAAGCCAAGGCCGGTGGGCTTCTGGAAATGACGGGCCAGGCCTTGTGTGCGGAAGTGAGTTGTAAAGATCGCTACGAAATTCTGAACGAAGACGCGAAGTTCCGAGTATCGGTGCTGGATGGCGGTATCAAACATTCCATCCTGAAACTGCTCCATGCTGCGAGCTTTCATTTAGAAATTTTCCCCTGGGACACGCCGGCGACCGAGCTTTTGGCCACCCGCTTTCACGGAGTTTTTTTGAGCAACGGACCCGGTGATCCTGCCGCGCTTCCGGCCATGCAAGCCGAGGTCAGCAAGCTCATCGGCCAAAGACCGATATTCGGCATTTGCCTTGGCCATCAACTACTCGGCCATGCCTTTGGAGGGTCCACTTTCAAAATGAAATTTGGCCATCGCGGCGCCAACCAGCCTGTGCGGGATCTTATTTCCGGTCGCGTGGAAATCACCGCTCAGAATCATGGATTCGCCGTGGATGACCAGGGCCTTCCCTCGGATATCGAAGTGACGCACCGACATCTCAGTGATGACACGGTGGAAGGCTTGAGGCACAAAACGCTTCCGATCTTTTCGCTCCAACATCACCCCGAAGCGAGCCCAGGACCTCATGATGCGAGAGGCGCTTTTGGTCGCTTCGTGCAGATGTTGGAGGACTTCCACAAATGAACTTGAAACCGCGAATGACACGAATTTCCACGAATTCATTTTTTTTCGCGCTCATTCGCGTCATTCGCGGTTCCATTCTTTTGGTGAAAAATGCCTAAACGAACTGATCTGAAAAGCGTCCTGGTCCTCGGTTCCGGCCCCATTCAGATTGGCCAGGCATGCGAGTTTGACTACTCGGGGACTCAAGCGCTGAAGGCGCTTCGGGAAGAGGGCATCCGCACCATCCTGCTGAATTCCAACCCCGCCAGCATCATGACGGATCCGTCGAGGGCGGACGCGACCTACATCGAACCGCTCACCTTGGCGGTGCTTGAAAAAATAATCCAGTGCGAAAAACCCGATGCCATTCTTCCCACGGTGGGTGGACAGACCGCCCTGAATTTGGCCATGGAAGCCCACCAGAGCGGCGTACTGAAAAAGTACGGCGTGAGTCTCATCGGCGCCCAGCCCGATGCCATTGAACGGGGTGAGGACCGAAAAGTTTTCAAGGCGCTCATGGACGAATTGGGCTTGGAAACCTGCCGAGGCGGCTTCGCGAACACCATGGCCGAGGCCCGCGAATTGCTTGCTACCACAGGATTTCCGGCCATCATTCGACCTTCATTTACGTTGGGTGGCAGCGGCGGCGGTATTGCCTACAACATCGAAGAATTTGAGACCATCTGCCAGCGGGGCCTCGACCTGTCTCCCACCAAGCAGCTGCTCATCGAAGAAAGCATTCTCGGTTGGAAGGAATTCGAGCTGGAGGTGGTCCGGGATCTCGACGATAACGTCGAAGTTATTTGCTCCATCGAGAACCTCGACCCCATGGGCATTCATACGGGCGATAGCATCACCGTGGCCCCAGCGCTCACGCTCACCGACCCTGAATATCAGCGCATGAGGAATGCCGCCATCGCCGTCATAAGGGGCGTCGGCGTGGAGACCGGTGGCAGTAATATCCAGTTCGCCCTGAACCCCGAAGACGCCCGCATCATCGTGATCGAAATGAACCCTAGGGTGTCGCGCAGCTCGGCGCTGGCGTCGAAGGCCACGGGGTTTCCCATCGCCTGGGTGGCCACAAAATTGGCACTCGGTTATCGCTTGTGGGAATTACCCAATGTCATCACAGGTCGCACCAAGGCTGCGTTTGAGCCGGTTCTGGATTACCTCGTCATCAAGATTCCGCGCTTTACTTTCGAGAAATTTCCCCAAGCGGAAAAGGTGCTTGGCACGCAAATGAAAAGTGTCGGCGAAGTCATGGCCATCGGGCGCAGTTTTCAGGAAGCCCTGCAAAAAGGCCTGCGATCCCTTGAAGAAGGCCACCCCGGACTCAGCGGTGCACTGGAGGGAAAGCTAGATCTGGCGAGGCTTCGTGAGCACCTGATCATTCCTGGGCCCCAGCGAATTTTCTGGCTCTACCACGCGCTCAAAGCCGGCCACACCGTTGAAGAATTGCACCGCCTCACCAAAATCAGCCTTTGGTTCCTGCGGGAAATGGAAGAAATTGTGGTGCTGGAAGGCCGCCTTAGAGGCTTCGGCCTGGACCGGCTCCCGGCCGAATTGTTAGAAAAGGCGAAGCGTGCTGGCTTTAGCGATGGGCAGATCGCGGCCTGCTGCGGTGGCACCGATACCGAAGTGAAGGCCCGTCGTCACGACCTCGGTATCCATCCAGTGTTCAAGCGCGTGGACACCTGTGCTGGTGAATTTGAAGCTGAGACGCCCTACCTTTATGGGACGTGGGAATACGGCGAAGGCAGCAGCGAAGCGCCGCCCTCGGACCGTCGAAAGGCCATCGTGCTGGGCTCAGGACCTAATCGCATCGGCCAGGGCGTGGAGTTCGATTGCTGTTGCGTGCAGGCGGTGGAGGCCATCCGTGCATCAGGTGTAGAGGCTATTCTCATTAACTGCAATCCCGAAACCGTCAGCACGGATTTCGATACGTCGGATCGCTTGTACTTCGAACCTCTGACGCATGAGCACGTGAAATCCATCGTGAGACGTGAATCCGAAAACGGAACGTTGCTAGGGGTTTTCACGCAATTCGGCGGGCAGACACCCCTCAAGCTGGCGGGACGATTACATGCGGAAGGCGTGCCTCTGCTGGGGACTTCGCATCAGACGATTATGGACGCCGAAGACCGCGAACGCTTCGGGCAGGTGCTTTCGCGCTTGAATATTCCGGTGGCGAAATGGGGCATGGCCGGGAGTTTTGACCAGGCGCGAACCGTAGCCCACCAGATCGGCTACCCCGTGATGGTGCGGCCCAGCTTTGTGCTCGGAGGCCGCGCGATGGCGGTGGTTTTCGATGATGAGGGCTTGGCGAAATATATGCGTGAAGCCACTGCGGTGAATGAGGATCATCCGGTGTTATTGGATCGCTACTTGGACGGTGCGCAAGAGCTGGACGTGGACCTGGTCTGTGATGGCACTGATACGGCCATCGCGGGTGTGATGGCCCACATCGAAGAAGCGGGTATCCATAGCGGAGATAGTTTCGCGGTGTTCCCGGCTCTCGGAGTGGATGAATCCGTGCTTGAAACCGTGCGTGCACAAAGCTGCAAACTGGCGCTAGAACTTGGTGTGCGGGGCCTCATGAATCTTCAATGGGCCATTAAGGATGGCGTCGCCTATTGCCTGGAAGCGAATCCTCGCGCCAGCCGAACGGTGCCTTTCATCAGCAAAGCCACTGGCGTGGATTGGGCGGGCGTGGCTGCGCGAATCGGGCTCGGACAGTCGTTGTCGGAACAGAAAATCAGTGACGGGAAAGCCCTGGCGGTGGCGGTGAAAGGTGTGGTCTTTCCCTTCGCCAAATTCCCCGGCGTGGACCCAGTGCTGGGGCCGGAGATGAAGTCCACGGGCGAGGTCATGGGCATCGGCGATACGTTTGGTGAGGCCTACGCAAAAGCACTGATCGCGGCAGGTGTCCCACTGCCGCTGCATGGGACGGTCTTCCTCAGCGTCAACGATCAGGACAAGCCGCGCCTTTCAGAACTGGCGAAAAAGCTTAGTGCCCTGGGTTTCGGTCTCTGCGCCACCGAAGGCACCGCGAGGCACCTGGAGGCCGCTGCGGGCCTAAAGGTGCGCCGCATCTTCAAGGTGAATGAGGGCCGTCCCCACGCGGTGGATCTGCTGAAGAACGGCGAGATTTCCTGGGTCATCAACACGCCCTTGGGCCGCGAAGCGTATTTTGACGAAAGCTCCATCCGGAAGGAGGCTCTTCGGTTGAAAATTCCTTGCCTTACCAATATCAACGCGGCGCTTGCGGCCTGCGAGGCAGTGGAAACTTTAAGGGGGGAGCTGAAAGTCCGAAGCCTGCAATCGCTGTGACTGCGTGGGTCCATCGAAGGAAATCATTCAATGAAACGTCGAATCGCGATTCTGTTTCACGAAGCGGACCGGGAACGGGATCTTTCCGGCTACTCCATCAACGGGCTGGCCTCGCACTGGCGGGAGGATGGCCATGAGGTGGTGCCTGTTTTTGGCGTCCGGACCTTCGTATCTGCCGATCTGGTGTTCGTCCATGTGGATCTTTCCGTGGTCCCACAGGACTATCTGGATTTCGCAAAGTGCTACCCCATTGCCATCAATGGAAAAGTCAAAGACATTCGCAAATCAGTTTTCAGTCCGCACCTCCTGAGCCAAGAAGACACCTACCCGGGGCCCGTCATCCTCAAATCCAATCGAAATTTCGGAGGGATTCCAGAGGCGGCGCGAGGGATTCCTCGTTTGGATGGAATGGGCATGGACCCGTTGTTCCGCTCCCCGGGAGAGTATCGAATTTACGAAAGCATGCGGGAGGTTCCGCATTGGGCTTTCGAGTCTCCCGATCTAGTGGTCCAGCGCTTTCTCCCCGAAATGGAAGATGGCCGATTCCATGTGCGGTGCTATCAATTCCTGGGGGACAAGGCCACTTGCACCCGAGTCGGCGCGGACGATCCCATCGTAAGGTCCGAAACCAAGGTATTCAGCGAATCCGTAGCCCCTCACCCCGAAATCGTCGAAATGCGACACGAGCTGAATTTTGACTACGGAAAGTTTGACTACGTGATTCACGGTGGCCAGGCGATCCTGCTGGATATCAACAAGACCACGGGGACCGCACGCAATTTCACGCCCCAAATCGCGGCGATTCGGCGGACCAATGCGCAAGGGCTCTATTCGTATTTTCCGAGGTAAGACACCGCAGCGCGGGGGCTCTTGCGATTGAAAGGCTTGAAGGCTGTGCGATGTAAGGAACTCCCTTATCACCGGGCCATGACGCTCGTCCCCGAAGCCAGAGCGCTGTGCGGGCTGCGATGGCTACACTCGTTGAGTTTGGAGGCCATCGTGAATGCTTCAGATCTGGCGTTATCTGTCCTGCGCTTTAATGGGGCTTTTTAATGGCGCCCATCCTGCTATTCCCCGGTCAGGCCACGGAGTCCATCGGCATGTCCGAAGGTTGGACCGCGAATGACGCCTGGAACGAAGTCCTGGCGGTGGCGGAGCGGCACACCGGTTTTCAACTTCGCGCTTGGATGTCTGCGGGACCGCTGGATCTTTTGCGGGCGCAACGTCACGCGCCCTGCGCGGTGCTCAGTCATTCGGTGGCACTATTTCATGCGCATAAAATGGCTGGAATGCCGCTGCCAGCAGGGGCTTCGGGCCATTCCATGGGATTCTTTTCGGCCGTCGTATCAGCGGGAGTGGTGCCGATTGAAGCGGCTTTGGAATTGATAGCTGCCACCGAGGATTGCTCCGAAGCCCGCTTCGCGGCTGGAGAAATGGGTATGGCTTACATCATCGGGATGGATGAAACAGAGGTTCGCACCGCTTTAAATCGTTACCCTGATTTGCTGCTTTCCAACATCAATGGCAAGGCTCAATTCACGGTGTCGGGCCCGCGAGAGGCATTGCTAGCCTTTGTTTCAGAGGTTTCTCCTGAAGCGCTGAAATGCGGTCTTCTGCCGGTTAAACATCCGCTCCACTGCAATCACATGGCGCCGCTTCTGCCTCGCATCAAGGATCGTCTGGATCTTTGGAAGCCGCGGGATCCCGTTTTCCCGCTGGTGTCGCCCTTGGACGGACGGCGCATTGATGGGGGCTTTGAAGCCTGGGAAGAGGCCATTGTCAGCATTGCTTCGGCGGTGAACTGGCCCCTGGCGGTGGCGGGCCTGCGAGAGATCGGAGGTTCTTTTTACGAATGCGGATTTGGCAATCAGCTTACGAATCTCACGGGATGGATAGACCGTTCGTTGAAAGTCGAGAGCCTTCAGCCCGCGCGGGATTGGTTGGCAGTGGGCCCGGATTTGCCATAGGCTCTAGGTCCCTTCACTCTTCGTATTCATGGATCGCGGCAGGTCCGCATCCCTTTCGGTGACCTTCACTGCCCATGCCCCCTGCTCATCCCACCTTCAGCGATGCGGTTTCGCGCCAGTGCACTCAGGTGCTATACCGCTGCTTGGAGGAAGTCGGAAGCACCAAGGGCGCGCTGTACCTTCGCAATCCCAAAGGTATGGAACCCGAAGGTGGATTTCGACTCGTGAGTGAATTCGGATGGCCACGGGGCGCCCGGCCACCAGAGCACCTGCAAGCCCAGGACCCTGTGCTGGTTTGGGCCAACCGTGAGAAACGGCCTTTCGCGGTGAATAATCCCGCTGATTATTCCGAGCTGGATCCTTTCCGTATGGGCGCCGAAGCGTCGCGTTTTCTCTTGGCGGCGATTTACCTAAAAGGTGATTGGGTAGGGCTTTTGGTGCAGCGGGATCGCACCAAGGGAGCGGCCTACGATCCTGAGCGAGACGAAAAACCTACGCTTCAAATCTGCAATGACATTTTGGAAATCCTGAGTGAGCTGCGGGTCTACTCGGATACCCCTAAGGCCGCGCAAGATGCGCCGAAGAAACGTGGACCGGGCTCTACGGCCCCTATGGAGGTCGCTATTGGGTATCTCCCGGCCGCATCGGCTATCCGGGAGGAGTCTCTCCACGGGGAACACCTTGGAGGGTTCCACAAGCAGACTTCGGAATTCAGCCAGCTTCCTTGGGAACACGAGGCCCTTTCGGGCGCCGTTTCAAAGCCGCTGATCGGGCGAGTTGATGAGGTGGCTGAAAGACCCTTGCCGGATCGCATTACAACGCCCACAACCCATCTGACGCGACTGGAAGAAATTTCGGCGGGGGACTCTGCCTTCTCAGGAAAACGCCCTGGAATGGCGCTGCCGGAACAGCGAGCTTTTTTTTGGGAGACGGCGCGCATGCTTTCGGCCCTGATGGCGCTGGATGCCGTCGCACTCTGGATGGAAGAACCCGAAGAAAATCGGCCAATCCTCGCCTTCAGTGATCGTCCACTTTCCGTGGATCTCCAACAGCAGATTCTTGCTCACGCGACCTTCCATTTGCCGTCCATGAAAGAAGAAGATCTCCGCATTCTCACGCGGCCCGAAAAACGCGAAGTGCTACCGCTCTCTGGCGTCTTCACGACCTATTTTCCTTTGATGCTCGGGGATGAAGATCAGGCCAATGAAGTAGGCCGGGACATGCTCCTGTTGTTCAGGCTTGAGGACACGCCCTTCACCTTTGAAGAGCAGGCCCAGGTCAATCTGGTAGGTCGAATGCTCAGCCTTCATCTCGATGAGGGAAGGCTTCACGAGCGATACCATCGCGCTTTCCTCTCCGTGAGTCATCGAATTCTGAAATCCGGCGAAAGCCGTGCGCCGAAAATGCGCGAGCACAGCCTGACTTGCGCCAAACTCAGCCGCAACATCGCGTTGAAACTTGAACTTCCGACCGCAGACGTCGAGGCCATCAGCATCGCGGCGATCCTGCATGACGTGGGTTCTCTGCTGCTGGATCCCGCCATGATGAAAAAACCCGAATTGAGCGCAGAGGAACTGGCGAAAGTTCGCACGCACCCGGTGTTGGCCGCCACCTTCTTGAAGGATCTGCGTTTTCCCTTCGATGTGCTGAAGATCATCCGTCACCACCACGAGCGATGGGACGGTCGGGGCTATCCCGACGGGCTGGCTGGGGACGCCATTCCCATGGGCAGCCGCATCATCGGGCTGGTTGAGGCATTCGATGTGATGACGACCGGGAAAGGCTACAAACAGCCCAAGTTGCTGGCGGCCACATTGGATGAGATCCGAGCCGAGGCCGGAGCCCAGTTTGATCCGAAGGCTGTTGAGGCCCTTGTATCGCTGGTGGGAAAGGGTAAGGGCTTGTCCGTAAATTAGGAGTGACCGCGCTGGGAGCGCCGGGCGAGCGAGGCAGATATCGGTTTGTCTTGCGTATCGGCGAAGCCGATACCAAGAAGGCAGCCGACCACGGCATATCGCCCGTACGCCACGGGAGGGTAACGCAGCATCGCGACGCCCGCCGCCCCAGCCCGAAGGGACGGGGCCAGCCGCGCGCATCGCGGTGTCACGGGCCTTGTGCGTATCATCTATACGCCGCTGCGGCACCTTCCTTGCGCTGCATCGCGGCTGACCTCCGTCGCGGTCGCGTCTAATTTACGGACAAGCCCTCAATAGGAACTCTCCTTCCCGCTGCGGCACGATAGGCTAGAGATGTGGATTTCCTGATGCGCCAAGCCCCCCTGAATTTGAAACGAGCCCGCCAAAAAGGGTTCGTAATGGCTATGCTTCTGGCCCTCATCGTCATCATGGGGATCATGCTGATGAAGGGCATTCCGGCCATCAGCACCGAAGTGCAGCGAGAGAACGAGGCTGAACTTATCTACCGTGGTGAATCCATCGCCAAGGCCATCCGTCTTTTCGCCGCCAAGACGGGTCGCTACCCTATTCAGCTCACTGAATTGGACAGCGTGCGTCCGCGCATCCTCCGCAAGATTTACAAGGACCCCATGACCGTAGAGGGTGAGTGGGACTTGGTCTACGCCGTTCAGCCCGGGGCCAGTGGCGACACGCACAACCTGCCCATCGTCGGGCTGAAGAGCAAAAGCCAGAAGGACAGCTTCAAGATCTACAACGGGAAGACTATTTACAGCGACTGGATTTTTTCCGCCACGAACAATCTGCTGGGCCAGCCCGGCGCGCCGAATTCTGGCGGAATTAACCCGAATCCGAATCCTACGCCAGCGGGTGGTGGTGAGAAGGGTGGAGGACAGGACACCGGTGGTGGATCCGGCAAGGGTGGAGGCAAGGGATGAGGCTGCCCAGGACAGGTTTTTTGGTGGCCATCGTGTTGGGTCTCGGTGCGGTTCTGGCCGTGGGTGTTCAGGCTCGTGGCCGGGTAGCGGCAGAGCCTGTTCCGGGCCCCACCGAATCCCTTGAAACCTGGGCTTCGCGTCTTGAAACACGAGGGGTTCAGGTCTCTGCGGGCATTTGGGATCTCTCCACGGGCAAGCAACTGGAATCCCACAATCCGGACCTCTCACTCACCCCCGCTAGCATCACAAAAATTATTTCAACCTACGCAATGCTCCGCACTTGGAAGCCCGACTATCAGCTGAAGACCGAGATATACGGCGATCTGAGTGGGAACACGGTGCGTGGCGATCTCGTTATCAAGGGTGGTGGTGATCCGTTTCTCACCTCCGAGCGCATCTGGCTCATGACCCAGGATCTGAGGAAAATAGGCGTGATGCGGGTGACCGGAAGACTTCGCATAGACCAGAGTGCTTTTGATGGCCAGCGCTACGGCACCGGCTGGGAGAACACCAGTGCCGATACGACGCCGCCCATTGCGGCACTGGCGGTGAATTTTGACCGCGACGATAAAGGTGCCCTGGTATCGGACCCCGACCAGTTGGCGGCTGCGACCATCCAGCGCATCTGCCTTGAATCGGGTATTTCCTTCGATGGCGTTTCAAGCGGCGGTGCCCCGCCCCGCAAGTTAATGGAATTCACGTCTCCACCCATGCGAATGCTCATTCAGGACATCAACAAATTCTCCAACAACTTCATGGTGGAGACCCTATTGAAAAGCTTCGGTGATGGGTCCTGGGCGCGAGGAGTTCAGCGGGTGCAGGCGTTCTATCAAAGCACCTACGGACTAGGCCCAGACAAGATCCGCATCACCGATGGTTCGGGTCTTAGTAAGGACAATCGTCTTTCGGCTCGCACCATGGCGGTGGTTTTGCGCGGCGCCTGGAGTGATTTCGAAGTGGGGCCGGAATTTCAATCCTCTTTGAAAATTATTGGTGGCGAGCCCTGGAAATTGAAAGTGAAAGATCCAAATCTGGCCCGCCGGGTGCGGTGCAAAACGGGTCACTTGAGTGGCGTGGACACGGTTTGTGGCGTACTCCAAACACCCGATGGGAAATTGCGGGTCTTCGCCATTCTGCTGAATGGTAAGGCCAACGATCAGGATGTGTGGGAGCAAGTGAGCCGCTGGGCCAATTGATGCCGCAACGTTCCTCCCCCATTTCTCCTTCCGAGGCGATCCGCACCGCCCGTGCCCTCCACGGCCAGGGGCGCG
>JAYVXV010000284.1:0-12063 GCA_043784905.1 Holophagaceae bacterium
GGCGGTCAAAGGGGACGTAGCAAATTAGTCAGATCGGAGCAGGGGATTTTGTCACGGGTCCTCATGCCGCTGATTTTGGTAATGGCCGTTCCGCCAGGATCGGCGCAAACGCAAGTGACTTTTTATTCGGCTTTCGAAGATGGCCTGGATGCCGAACGCCAAGGACATTGGAAGGTAGCGCTGCTGGCGTTTCAGCGGGCCTCAGAGCTGCGCCCACAACCGGCGGCGGGAGTCTTTACCTACGGCAACAATCGCCTGCCGAACTATTACCCATACGGTCATGTGGCTCGGTGTGCCGTCGAGTTAGGAGATTGGTCCACGGCGGCGGCCTATTTGAAAACCTCTGAGGCGAAGGGGGAACCCGCAGCTCTGCGAGAACCGGTGGCACGTCGCGTCAAGGACGCCGAGACCAAGCTCAACGATGCGCGGCCCAGTGAAACCAGGGCTGGAGAGATGAAGCCCGCAGTGACAAAGGGGACCGATGTGGAACCCAAAATCCTGCCCGTGGTGACGCCACCAGACATTTCCATGCCTGAAACCAGTCAGCGCGAATCGGCTGTTCTACTGCCCGGAGTCGTGTTCAATTCGCAACATAACCCCAAGCAACCCGATGCGGGCGCGCTCACCCCACCCGTGGTTTCTAAGCCGTCTTCGCAGGCATCTTCGTCAGTATCGTCATCAACGCCTCTCAGTCCAACCCCCGTCAAATCCCAAGAAATGGTGTCACCCAAACCGTTGCCTAACTATCTTTGGGCCCTGCTTCCCGTGCTGTTGATGGGAGTGGCCGGAGGGTTTCTCTTGCGCCGGAGGCGCAAAGGTTCCGGCCCCGATGACACCCAGCCTTTTCAGATCCATCCCACGGTCTTAGGCCCCTACGCCATCGAACGTCTGCTGGGGCGCGGAGGATTCGCAAACACCTACTTGGCCCATCACCAGAAAACTGGCGATGCGGTGGCGGTGAAAGTGCTTCATACCCATCGTTGGGACGATGTGGAAATGCTCAAGCGCTTCCGGCAAGAAGCCAAGGTGGGCGCGATGCTAAAGCATCCCAACATCGTCCCGATTTTAGACGCATCGCCTGGAGGGGAAAGCACCTCCGAGCCGCCCTGGATTGCCATGGCTTATGTGGAAGGCGAAACGCTCGAAGCTCATCTCAAAAGCAGCGGGGCGCTGCCTATTTCGGAGTGCGTGAATATCGCGCTGGATCTGGCCAAGGCCTTGGCACATGCCCACACCTTTGGCGTTGTCCATCGTGATCTCAAGCCCGCCAACGTGATGTTGAATCGTGGGTGCGTGATGGTGATGGATTTGGGCATCGCTCGGGTCCTGGATTCCGCTACGGTGACCAGCACTTACGCCTTCCTCGGCACGCCGCTTTACGCCGCACCTGAGGCACAGAAGCGCACCCACGTTGGACCTGCGGCGGATCGGTACGCGCTTGGAATTATGCTTTTCGAGATGCTAACAGGTGTGCTGCCCTTTACCGGCGAGACCCCTTTCGAGGTGCTCGACCGCCATCGCGCACACCCGTTGCCTGAACTGCGCTTCCTTCGAAAGGATGCGCCTCCGGCCTTGGTACGCCTTGTCGAACGCCTGACCCAAAAAGATCCTGACCTCCGCCCCGAGGACCTCGAAGTGGTCAAGATCCTCCAGGAATTGATGCAGGATTGATCGAAGGGCCGACCAGAACCAGCGGAATCCGACTGCGGAATTTTGGCGACTTGGATGCCTCCGTAGGCCGCTCCAGGCGCTCAATCGCACTATCTACGGCCCCCAGGTTCTGATCGAACCAAAGCGCGTCCACAAGCACCACCACCGACTGCGGACCCTTCAATGCGCGTCGAATTTCATCGGGCGTGGTGAGAGAAGGTAGCGTGTGGCGGAATTGCAAACTCGCGAAGCCCAACTGTGTTTCGGTGAGATGCGCCTCCATGATTTTAGCTCCCCCTTGTTCGAGGTTCTTGGCCAGCGCAAAGGGTTCCACCACGGGTCTTTCCCGCTGATCCAACAGCGGCACGCCGAAGATGAGAAAGAGCAACAAAATTCCGGTCCACTGAGCCATCACCCAATCCAGTGCAGCGGGGAATCGGCGCTGCCAAAGTAGGCGGATGGAAAGGCCCGTCAGTCCTGCGGCGATGAGGGATGCGGCCAGGGGAAAGGCCCAGTGCCGGCCAGCCTTCAACAACACATACCAAGGAAATCCAATGCCCAACAGACCCACCGCCACCACGGTAAAACCGATGACGAGCACGAGACCACGTTCCACTCGGACCTTGGCTTGGGGGACTTGCAGATCCAGCCACAGTGCCGCATGAAGCAACGTGATGGGAAGCAGAGGCAGCAAGTAGATCCCGCGCTTGGCTTCGGATAAGGAAAGCAGCAGCAAGTTCACACCGAAGGCCAGCGGGAGAAAAATGCTGCGCATGGAAAGGGGCCGCCTTCGCCGTCGCGGAATAGAAGCCCAGAGCGCCGCGCCCCACATGGCTACCCAGGGCAACACGTTGGCCGGGGAGTGCGTGAAATAGTAAGTGAAAGGATTGACGTGCTCACCGAGACGGCCCGTGGTGGGCACGAGTTGAGGATCCTGGATGAAGCGGCCTAAAGTATTTCGCAAAAAAACTTCCGCCAGAAATTCGGTTCCGCCACGGTGATACAGCAGAGCCACCCAGGTGAGAGGCACCGCAAGACCGGCCACCATCCCCCAATCGGGGCGGACCAGGGCGCGGAGCACCGCACGGTCCCGCCGCAGCAGCAAGGCGATGGCCATGGGCAGCAAGATCATCACGGGTCCGATAAAGCCCTTCGCCATGAACGAGCAGCCCACTGACAGCCAAAATAATGGGGCCCAGCGGCGTCGGTAATGGGGCTCCACCCACACCAGGTAGGCCAGCCCCAGACCGAAACTCACCGCAGCGGTGAGCGCCATGTCCACCACCGCGTCGTGTCCCGTGCGGAAAAAAAGATCACTGGTCCCCACCATGAAACCCGCCCAGCCTCCGGCCCGCGCACTGCTCAGGCGCCATCCCAAGAAACTCATCCAGGCCACGGTGCCAATGGCGAGTAGCGCCGATGGAAGACGCAACCAAAACACGTCGAAGCTGCCGGAAGCGCGGCAGGCCAGGGCGCCCATTGCGTAGTAGAGCGGCGGTTTTTCAAGGTAGGGATGGCCGTTCAGCATGGGTATCACCCAATCGCCACTGGAGGCCATTTCGCGGATGATGCCGCCGACGTAAGGCTCGTGAAATCCCCACAACCCGTGATTGCCCTGCCCCACCAGGAACAGAAGCACCGCCGCCACCAGCGTCCACGCCAGCGTGGGCCATCCATGGATCCGCATTCCCGAAACCTTAATGGTTTCAGCGGCGCGAACTCGGGAGGTTTCGGTGGGGGCGTTCATGGGCTCTCGATTTCTTTCATTCACACCACAGAGACGCAGAGGGCACAGAGAAAAGATTAAAGAACACGGCGCTTGATGCCGTTAGCTCCTAACAAAGACATGCTTCGTAGCCAGATTCGAGTAGGCCAGGCCCCAACGCCTTGTGAACTGCCATTGGCAGCCCGATCACTTGCCGAGAAAGGTCGTCCTGCGAATCGTTGATTTCGTTTTTCTCTGTGCCCTCGGTGTCTCTGTGGTGAATATTCATTTGTTTAGCTTAGAACACCCGTAGCAACGCGATGAATCCGTTCACCGTTTTCACGCCGGGAATGTTGCTTTGTAGGCCTACGCCGATATCCAGGCGGACGGCAGTGAACCACCAGAATCCGGGGATGTCCCCGGCGATGCCGAGGCCGGTGAGCCCGTAAGTTTTTTGGTTGTCCAGGGCGCGGGCCTCGGCGTGGTCGAGAAAAACCGAGAGGCGAAGGTTTGGGCTGGCGGGCAGTACGGCGCCCATGCGCGCGTAGGCGATTCGGTCGGCGGTGATGGAATTGCTACGGATACCGCTAACGATGCCGTTGAGGTCCAGCGCCTTAAAGCGATCAAAGCCGTTGCCGCCCACAACGCCGGCACCGCCGTGCAGCCACAGGCCATTGGTGAGCTGCTTGTCATAGCCGACGTTGCCGCCCCAGCGAGTGAACCTTCCCGAATCAGGAACGGATTGCAGATTGTCGGAGGTGCCGTAAGTTCCGTCGGGGCGATTTCCTTTCCCGTAAAATCCTTGGATCTGAAAGCCCCGGTAGAGCCAGCTCAATTCGCCGCGAAATTCCCGCGTGAGTCCCGATGGAGGCAGCGCGTAGCCGGGTGTCCGGGTCTTGTCATCTTTGCTTTCGGAAAATTTGTCGTACCGAAAACGACCCATGGCTTCGAAGCGGAAGCCTGCGCCCAGATCGTGGCCGAGATTCAGATTGAAAGTTCCGAAGCGCCGCGCCACTTCATCTTTGTCGGAAAGTTTTCCATTCACCACCGGGCGCTCGCCCCCTGCGATCAGCAGCAGAGAGGAATCCAGGTTCAGATCGAAACCACCCGGAAGGTGGGGTACCGCGACCGAAGCGGTATTGAATACCAGGGCTGTGAGCGCGTTGATTTGGATGCCGCGATCAAAGGCGTTGAAATCGTAGTAGACCAGCCCTGCCAACGGGAGCACAGGTGGATTGAGGCCGGGATCGGCAAGGATCACGCCCCCGATGGCGCGTCCTGAGGTGCGTGGTTTTTCTTCCATCTTTCGGGTGCCGTCGGCCTGGCGGGTGAAATAACGCAGACCCTCGGTACTTTGTTTGAGCATGGTCTGTTCGGAATGCCGCGCCGCCTCGCGGTTGGCGCTGAAATCGGGAGCGTTCACCTGAAGGTTCGTCAGGGTCAATTTACGCTGGACTTGAGCCACGCCGCCGGGGCTCACCCATCGTTCAAACGTTTGCGTTTTCACCACGCGCCAGATTCCCGGTGCGGCATCGCCGTATCCCAAAATCCGACGTTCGGATTTCACGGTCCCTGGCAGGTTGCTGCGTTCACTGCGCTCTTCAAGGATGCGGCCCGTGGTTTCATCTACCGTCAGTTCGCCACTGAAAAGCGATACTTCGTTATCCACTGGCTGAAAACGGATGATACGGCGCCCTGAGTGTCCTGGGCCCGCAGAACCGCCGTCCCGATAGCGGTACCGCTCCGTCAAACTCAAGGCCACGGGGGCCGCGAGGCTCGTGCGACTCTCGACGATGGGCAACTGGACTTCACCTTTTAGATTTGCTTTTACACCGTTGAAACGCACTTGTTCTTGGAGCATTTCCGGTGTTTCACCGGCCTTCTCGAAATACCTGAACGTAAATCCGAGATCCACGCCGAGATCGCGAGGTGATTGCATATGTAGGTCCACATCCAGTTTGGCCTGTAGATCGCGCTCTGCGGCGCGACTGCGCAGCGCCTCGGCGCGCATCTTGGCAAGCAGGGCGCCCACATCATAGGTATCCGCATCGGATACCGAGACCTCGTGGCGCTCTTTCTGTAATTCGGCGGATTGCCATGCACCATTCAAATAGCGCCAACGACGGGTCTCTTCGGCCTTCGCGCCGCCGTGTTTTCGCAACGTGAGATCGCCATCGCCGCCTTCGATTTCCGTGAACCCTTCGGGAATGAGGGCCGCTAATTTTGCAGCAGGACCGCCGACGCCCACTACAAGACGTCCACCATCCCCCAGCAAGGTAGAGGCCGCAGCACCAGGATCGCTAGGCAGCCAAAGGAACCATGGACGCCCCGGAAAAGACTCTTGAGCTTTTGTCAGCACGCTGCGCCACTTTGCGGGATCACTCCCCAGATCCGTCGCCAGCAGTGCACCACCATCCACCGATCCCCATGCGGTGTCATCCATTAATGGCGTGGCTTCTGAATCGAAAGCGATGAAAAGTTTTTGATCCCTATTTTGGGCGCGCAGGGCCTGGCTAGCCGCGAGTAGCAAAGGCAGCCGCAGACCGCTTGAAGGCAACAGAATTCGTACGGCGGGTTCATGTCGCAGCTGAGAGATTCGCTCGATCCAAGCTTTGTGTGTGGCCTCCACCTGAGATGGATCGCGTGAATCGGCGGGAACCAGGGCGCGGGCGTCGGCATCTTTCAGGTCCAACAACACAGGCTCGGGCACACCGACTTGAATCGGTGCCTGCTGAATGGGCGCCTGAGCCTGTAGAAGGGGACCAGCGCCGAACGCGGTCGCCATCACCCATAAACTTTTTCCGCGTGGTCCCACCTTGACTCCTGCTGAGAAATAAAGCACTCCGGTAGCACCGCAATTTACGATCAATCAACTAATGCCATTGTAGGGGGGGCAAGTTCCAAGCGGGTATCCTGGAAGTTCCTAGATGATTTATTGATGAGCGAGTTTGATCCATGCGTTTTACCGTCAAATTGACCACACCCGCCGGGGAGATCGTGACCCGGGATTTTGAAGCGGCCTCGCAGGATGACGTGCGTAGTCGCGTCATGGCTGAAGGCAGTTTCCCTATCGCCATCGCCCGCGCCAGCAGCGCCTATAGCAGTACCAAACAACTCAAGACCGAGACCATCATTCTTTTCAATCAGGAATTCCTGGCCCTGCTCAAGGCTGGTATTCCGCTGCTGCAATCACTCGAACTGCTAAAGGGCCACGGGAAAGATCCGTTGCTGCGGAGCAGTCTGGATCGCGTGGTGGAATTGGTGAAGGAAGGCCTCGCTTTTTCGGATGCCTTGGAACAGACGGGTACTTTCCCGGCGGTGTATCGCGCCAATGTGGTGGCGGGCGAGCGCAGCGGCACCTTGACCGAAGTGATCGCCCGTTGGTTGAATTTTCAAAAATTCGCCCAAGTGAGCCGCCGCCGTATCGTCGAGGCCCTGTTCTATCCGGGCTTTCTGGTGGTGGTGTTGCTGGGTAGCCTTCTCATCTTGTTCAACGTGGTGTTGCCACAATTCAGCGAGATTTATGCAGGCGGTGGGATTGAGATGCCGCAGGCCACGCGCATCCTATTGGCCATCGGGAAATTCATGAGCTCCACCGTGTGGCTTCAAGCGGTTCTGCTGGTGGCCTTCATCATCTTTGTGAGATGGATGGTGTCCACGGAGGCTGGGCGCCGCGTCCAGGAGCGGATCGTGCTTGCACTACCCCGCCTCGGAAAGCTCTATCGGATGTATCACTCATCGGTATTTTGCCGGACGTTGAGCGTGCTGATTTCTGGCGGTATGCCGGTGCTCCAATCACTGGAAGTGATCCAACGCACCACCGCTTCGGAACGCATGAAGCTACGGCTCAATATCGTCACAGAGCAGGTGCGGGCCGGGTCGAGCCTGCATCTATCTCTGGATCATGCCAAGCTTTTGGACCCACTCGCGGTGGAAATGTGCCGCGTGGGTGAGAGTGCCTCGGCGCTGCCGGAAATGCTCAATCACGTGGCGGATTTCTTCGACCAAGAAGTGGAAAAAGCCACCACCGCTGTGACCAGCCTCATTGGTCCCGTCTTGATTCTGTTCATGGGCGTGACGGTGCTGGGACTCTTGCTCGCGGTCTACGTCCCACTCTTCAACGCCGGGAATGCGGTGCGGTAAGGCTTGGGCTTTCAGCGATGAGCTTTGAGTTTTTCGGATGCTCCTATGGAGCGATCTTCCCCAACCTCATACCTCATACCTCGAAACTCACCGATACTTTTTCTTCAACCACTTGTTTGGGTCCTCAGGCTTGGTCTGGTACCTGATTTCAAATCCCAGGCGGGGGCCATCCATGGTCTCGCCCACGGTGCCAACCTTGTCGCCCTGGTGCACCACATCGCCTTTGGCGACGGCGGTTCCTTGCAAGTGTGTGTATAGCGTGAACCACCCGCCACCGTGATCCACGATGACGATGGGACCGTAACTCTGGTACGGCTCCGCGAGGATCACTTTGCCGTCGGCTACAGCAATGACGGCAGCACCAATGAATGCTTCGATGAGTAGGCCGCTTTGAAATGTTTTGGTGTGGAAGCGGGGATGCTGATGCTCACCAAAACCCTGAGAGAGGCTGCCATCCACGGGATCAGGCAGTTCACCCCGAAGGCTGGAGAAGCTCATGGGCGCATCAAAGGCATCGGTTTTGGTTTTTCCGATGAGGTTGCCGAGCATTCTTTCGAGCTGGATGGCTTCTTCCGCCAGTTCTGCTTGCACTTGCTTTTGTGCCTGTTCGTCCTGTTGCAATCCAGTCAGGAACGTTTCCAGGTTCCCTTCATCCCGCTTCAGAGCGGATTCATATTGAGCGGCATTCAATTGTTGAGCCGAGAGTCGCTCCAACACTGATTTTAGCTCGGTGCCCCGCTGGGCGAGATCCGCCTGCAATCGCTGGATCTGGCCCATGCGCTTGCGTTCCTGGAGCCGCCACCAAGCCAAGTATCGCGTCTGCGACAGGTAGGTGCCAAAGCTGGATGGGTTAGGGAGAAATGCCAGCTCGCCGAGTTGCCCTTGGGCCTGCAACCAACGCACCTGCTTGCGGAGATCCGCCCGTAGTTTGTCAATCTCAGTGCTGATTTTGGCTTGATCTGCCGTAATGCGTTGGACCTCCAATTGGGCCTGGTCCTGCTGGAGCCTTGCGCCTTCGAGCTGAGCCTGAACGCGGTCCCGATTCAACGAAATGCCCTGCAATTCCACCATCACGCCTTTGCGGCGTTTTTTGAGCGCCTCCACCTGCTGATCCACTTGGGTCAACCGCGTCTGCAAAGCGGCGAGGCGCTGTTTGAGTTTCGCGGAATCAATGGATGGCGAAGGCGAGGCTGAAACCGGCGCGGGCTGAGGCACCTGCGCGGCCCCGAATGCTGCAAGTCGGCGCACCAAAACAACTTGAACATTGAGTTCGTGGCCCGGCATAACGGGCCGTAACAAAATAACCAGAAAGGCATTGGTTATTTTGTAACGGCCCCTAAGCGCCAGGAACAGTGGAAGGGCGCGAGGCTTCAAGTCTTCTTGCTCCTGTTGGTTTTAGTTGAAGGCAAGGCGCAGAGCAGCGCGGCCAGCACTAGCGGGCCTCCGATGGAAAGAGGCAAGGCTGATGGCGCAAATGGGTCACTGGGAACCTGGGCCGAGGGCAGCAAGTGCATCAACGCATTCAGGGCTTTCACGGCGCGGGTGCTGAGCCCCAGTTGCTCTCCAAAATCCACGAAGTAGACAAGTTTCGACCCGATCTCTTTCAGCATGAACGCCAACAGGACCGCCAGCCCTGCATTGCTTTGCACGATGCGCATGAGGATCGCCGACCAGAGCAGGAGCTGAACGCCCAATAAAAGCCCCAGCAGATCCGCCTGTAGCAAGGCGCCTGGGAAGGGTGTGCCGAGCAGTTTCCAGGCCGCGGCCCAAAGGGGAATGAGCGCCATCTGGCTCAGAAAAATTCCGTGGACAAAGGCCAAGCCCGTGGCCACGAAAAGCCCTTTGAAGCGCTCGCCGAAGGTAGGTGTGGAGAGCGCGTCCGCAAGACCCATGAATCCACCCATGAGAATGATGAAGGGCACCACCCAATAGACCAGCACGCCAAGGTTGGCGGTGACATAACCATTGACGGTGTCGTCGCCTATGGGCACCGAGGTCCCAAAGATCATCAAGTTGGTGCCGTCTGAGCGAATGCCGGCCAGTACCAGACCCGTGAGCAGCAAAAAAACGCAGGCCCAGACGATGCGTAGCCGCGAACTTCCAAAGCGATCCATGAACACTCCTGCGATGCCTCAGTTTAACTCGCCTTCATTTGATGTCCTGCGGCGGCTATTGTGGAAGTTCCGCTCAGGAGTTGCCATGAACCCAGATCTTTTGACTTGCGAAGCTCTTCAGGCATTTGCGCTCGGCCACCGCGCCGAATTCGAAGCGGAGCTGAAAACCTTGGTGGAGATTCCTTCCGTCAGCGCCGACCCTGCAAGGGCGGGCGATGTGCTCCGCTGCGCCCAGGCCGCGAAGGACCTTTTCGAGCGCCACGGTGGGCAGGCAGAAATCCTGGATACGGAAGGTAATCCACTCATTCATGGTTGGTTCGGAAATGATCCCACTTTGCCCACGATCACCGTCTACAACCACATGGACGTGCAGCCTGCCAATGAGCCCGAGTGGACCGCCGAGCCCTTCCAATTCGTCGTAGATGGCGATACCTACCGAGGCCGTGGCAGTACCGATGACAAGGGTCCGGCGGTGACGGCATTCTTTGGGGCGTTGGCGGCGAAAAAAGCGGAGGTGCCGCTGAACATCCACTTCCTTTGGGAGCTGGAAGAAGAAATCGGCTCACCGAATTTTGAAGGCGGCCTCGCCAAACATAGGGACCGTTTTCACACCGATGCCATCGTCGTCAGCGACACCGTCTGGATTACCCGTGGCAAACCCAGCACCCCTGCGGGCCTGCGGGGACTCAAAGGTTTCCGGCTCACGCTAGAAACCGCAGATCACGACCTTCACAGCGGCGTGGTGGGTGGTGCGGCGCGCAACCCTTTGGCGGAACTCATCGAACTGGTGAGCAAGATGATGGATGGGGACACGGGCAAAGTGAAAATTCCCGGCTTCTACAAGGAAGTCGTCAAACCCAGCAAGCAGGAACTTGCGGGCTGGGCCACGTCCGGTTTCACCACCGAGACATTCATGAGCGATCACATGCTCAAGGGTTTGCGCACCAAAGATCCCATCGGCATTCTCAAGCGGGTGTGGGGTCGGCCGACCATGGAAGTTCACGGCGTTGTAGGCGGCTATACGGGCCCCGGCATCAAGAGCGCCGTGCCGCCTCGTGCGGAAATAAAAATGAGCTGCCGTCTGGTGCCCGACATGGGCGAACACAAAACCATGGACCGCATCAAAAAATTCGTAAAGAAGCACAACCCTGATGTGGCGATCCACGAAGAGCACGGTCTGGCGCCCTTTAAGGGCCATGTGACGGGGCCCTACGCCGAAGCCATCCGCGACGCGTATCAGTTCGCCTTTGGCGCATCCTGCACGTTTACGCGTGAAGGCGGTAGCATCGGCGCCGTGAAAACCATGGAGGATTTGCTGGGTTGCGAAGTCTATTTCCTGGGCCTCAGCCTTCCCAGTCACGGCTACCACGCCCCCAATGAAAACTACGATTGGGAGCAGGCCGGGGGCGGCATGGTAGCCTTCGCGCACTACTTTCAGACCGTGAGTGGGTTTAGGAAATAGATCTCATTCGGATCGTGTTCAAAAAAGGAAAAGATTCACCCCCGAGACACGAAGACACCAAGAAATCACAAGATTTCAATTTGTCTTCGCGTCATTCGCGGTTTCAACTCTTTTGAACGCGACCTGGTATCAGTCCTTTTCCGGAGGTCCCTCAAGGTCTCCCGTTCGCCGATTATCCCCTACCGCTCGGCACCTCGCGTGGCCTAGGAGCCGTGCTCTCTCGCGTGGCTGATAGGCTCCTTCTATGGCCGCCCTCGAACTCACCAACCTCACCAAACGTTTCGGCGAAAAGGTCGCCGTGGACGATCTTTCAATCTCGCTTGAACCCGGAACTTTTTTGGGCCTCCTGGGACGCAATGGCGCGGGGAAAAGCACGACGCTGAAAATGGTGACGGGCCTGTTGAAACCAACCTCGGGATCCATCCGCGTACTGGGTACGGACATCGAGGCGGACCCCATTTCCGTGAAGCAGCAGATCGGCGTGATGCCCGAAGATATGGCGCTGCTGGAGTACTTGACGGGTCCACAATACCTGCGCTTTGTGGGGCGGATGTATGGGCTGGATGAAGCCACCATTGATGCGCGGCGTGAGGAACTCTTCGGCAAGCTGGATCTCGCACCGGCACCAAAAACGTTGGTGGCGGACTACAGCTTTGGCATGAAGAAAAAAATCGCGCTATGCGCCGCGCTCATCCACGGACCGCGAATGCTCTTTTTAGACGAACCCTTCGAGGGCATTGACGCCGTCACCAGCCGCACCATCAAAGACATTCTGCTGACGCTGCAGCAGCGTGGCGTGACGCTGGTTCTAACCACGCACATCCTCGATGTGGTGGAGCGCCTTTGTCCACTCATTGCCATTCTCGACGACGGGAAATTGAAAGGATTTGGCTCCCTGGATGATCTGCGGCGCGGGGCCAATGGTGAGAGCCTGGAGAATCTTTTTGTGGATCTCGTTGGGGGTGCGCAGACCGGAGAATTATCGTGGC